>JAZRNS010000062.1:0-12830 GCA_045648245.1 Faecousia sp.
AGATGGCTCTGATGACACTGCCTGCTGTGTTTAAAAAGAAGCTGTTCCGCTGGCAGGGCTTTGCACTGCTGGGCATCTATGTGGCATTCGTTGTGCTGCAGGTGCTGATCGCTTTGCAGATTATCTAAATATAGTCCCAAATGGGTGCGCTGAAATCAGCGCACCCATTTCAGTCTGTCAAAAAACTTGTTTTTTGACAGACTGACAGAGGTCAAAGGAGCCGTCAAGACAAGCAACTGGCACTCGTTGGCGTACAGGTGGTACGGTAGAGTGCCAGTTGCGCAGTAAGTCAAAATGCCTTGCGTAGCAAGCTTTTTCACCCCTCATCCGTCAAAAATCAAAGATTTTTGCCACCTTCCCCCCAAGGGGAAGGCTCTATTCAAAAAACCTTTTGCTTAACCTGCATTTTGACGGTTGGCGGCTTTTTTGACAGACTGACAGAGGTCAAAGGAGCCGTCAAGACAAGCAACTGGCACTCGTCGGCGTACAGGTGGTACGGTAGAGTGCCAGTTGCGCAGTAAGTCAAAATGCCTTGCGTAGCAAGCTTTTTTACCACTCATCCGTCAAAAATCAAAGATTTTTGCCACCTTCCCCCCAAGGGGAAGGCTCTGTTCAAAAACCTTTTGCTTAACCTGCATTTTGACGGTTGGCGGTTTTTTTGACACTCTGTCAATGGGCGGTAGTTGTCTACCGCCCATTCTTTTTTCTTGCTATTTTGGCATACAGAAGGTATAATGATAATGGATATATATGCACACCCAAGAAAGAGAAGGTTGCGCCTATGGAACAGAAGAAACGAATTTTGCTATTGACCACGGGCGGCACCATTGCCTGCCTGCCCGGTGAAGAGGGGCTGGAACCGAAAAACTCTCAGATCATGGAGCGGCAAATCGACAGCTTCCGTGCTTATTACGATATTTCCGTAGAAGATGCCATGTGCTTGGATTCTTCCAATATCCGTCCGGAGGAATGGCAGCAGATCGCCCGGCATATATTCAGCCGGCGGGAGATGTTTGACGGCATCGTTGTCTCCCACGGTACAGATACCATGGCATATACGGCGTCGGCAGTTACCTTCATGCTGGAGAACATCCAAATTCCCGTGGTGTTTACCGGTTCCCAGCTTCCTTTGGAAGCGCCCTTCTCCGACGGTCCGGGGAATTTGCGTACAGCCTTTGCTATGGCAGCATCCGGTTATGCCGGCGTGTATGTGGCCTTTGACCGAAAGGTGATGTTAGGCTGCCGGGCAGTGAAGGTGCGGGCATCGGATTTTGCCGCCTTTGAAAGTGTGAACGCCCGCTATGCAGCTCAGGTGAGCCACCGGGGGTTGGTGGTGGACGAGGGGGTACTGCCCAAAATCAAGGGTACGCCCCGCTTGCTGGACAACCTGAGCAAATCTGTATTTTTGTTGAAACTGACTCCCGGTTTGGCACCGGAGATCTTTGATGTGCTGCAGGAAATGGGCTACAAGGGCATTGTGATCGAAGCCTTTGGGCTGGGTGGCTTTAATGTACTCAACCGCGGTTTGAGTGGCATTCAGCGTGCTGTGGAGGCTGGTGTCAGTGTAGTGGTTACTACCCAATGCCTTTACGACAGCTCAGATTTACAGGTTTATCAGGTGGGCAACCGTCTGCTGGACATGGGCGTGATCCAAGGCTATGACATGACCTCGGAGGCCGCTATGGCAAAGTTGATGTGGGCGCTGGGACAGGGCATGGATCAAAAGAGAATCACAGAGCTGTTTCAAACCAATTTGGTCGGGGAAGTTACCCTTGCCTAAAAAGCGCAAACCGTGCTATAATTACTTAGGAGAAAGGAATGGAAAGTCCGTATGGGTTTTGAAAAACTGCTGGGAAACGAACGGCTGAAGGATAACCTGCGCCAAAGCTTACGGCGGGGACGGATTTCCCATTTTTATCTGATTTCCGGACCAGAAGGTTCGGGCAAGAAAACCCTTGCAAAACTGTTGTCCGCAGCAATTTTGTGCAAAAACGAGGAGAAGCCCTGCCTTATGTGTCCGGCTTGCCGCAAGGTGCTTACAGACAGCCACCCGGATGTGATCACCCTAACAGATCCGGAGCATAAAACGGTAGCGGTGGAGCTGGTTCGGCAAATGCGGGAGGATGTATTCATCAAGCCCAACGAGGCAGATAAGAAAATCTATATTCTGCCGCAGGAACTGCGGGTGGAAGGCCAAAATACCCTTTTGAAAATTTTGGAAGAACCGCCCGGATATGGCGTGTTTCTGATGCTCAGCGACAATCCGGAAAAGCTGCTTCCCACCATTCGTTCTCGTGGCACCGCTCTTGTTCTGCAGGCTTTGCCGGAAGAACTTCTGCGTCGGGAGCTGGCGAATCAATTCCCCCAGGCAGACCCGGAGCAGATTGCCGGTGCTATGGCAAGATCCGGTGGCTATTTGGGACAAGCCCGGGGACTTTTGGAAGCAGGCAGCGCCGTTAGCGCCCAGACCCAAGGTTTTGCCGATAGCTTCACCCGTCGGGATCCCTTCGCCCTTTTGCAGGTACTGGTACCCATGGAGAAGTGGAAACGGGATCAGGTTTTGCCGGAGCTGGAGCAATGGCTGCAGCTTTTACAAAGCGCACTGGTCAGCCGTTACGGCATCCATGCCCTTTCTCCTGCAGCCAGGCAGCTAAGCACTGCCCGAAGCACCCAGGATATTACAAAGGCCATTCATGCACTCCAAAAAGCCATTGAATATACCCAGGGCAATGTGTCCGTGGCTGCTGTGTGTGGCTATTTGGAGTGGGTCTTGCGGTAAGTTGCCCCCGGCTTGAAAATAAAAATGCTTGCTAAGAGAAGACTGTATGTAATTTCTCTTGGCCTAAGGAGTTTACCAATGAACGAAAAGAATTACGCGCCCGAAACTGTAGAAGTGGTGGATATTCAATTCCGCCCCGGGCAGAAAACCTATTATTTTGCGCCTGGAGGTATTGCTTGCCGCCCGGGCGATACGGTGATTATGGACACCGCCCGCGGTCCGGAATACGGTACTTGCGTAGCAGGCAACCATTCTATTCCCCGCAACGATGTGGTTACGCCCTTGCGCCAGGTTTTGCGCATTGCCAATGAGCATGACAAAAAAGTTGCAGCGGAAAATCAGGAAAAGGAGCGACAGGCGTATCAGTACTGTCTTCAGAAGATCGACCAAATGGGTCTGGATATGCAGCTTGTCAGTGCAGAATGTGCCTTTGACGGCAGTAAGATCCTGTTTTTCTTCACAGCCGACGAACGTGTGGACTTCCGCGAACTGGTCAAGAGCCTGGCAAGTACATTCCACACCCGCATTGAGCTGCGTCAGATCGGCGTGCGGGATAAGGCACGCATGGTAGGCGGTCTGGGCATTTGTGGCAGACCCTTCTGCTGTGCCAGCTTCCTGGATGATTTTCAGCCAGTCTCTATTAAAATGGCGAAGACTCAGAATTTGAGTCTGAATCCTACTAAAATTTCCGGCACTTGCGGACGGCTGATGTGCTGCCTGAAATATGAGCAGGATGCCTATGAAGACCTGATCCGTTCCAGTCCTAAGCTGGAATCCTTTGTGGATACTCCTGAGGGCAGAGGTACGGTGGTGGAAGTGGATCTGCTCCGCCAGCGGGTAAAGGTAAAAATGGAGAAGCATTTTGAGAATGTGGAAACCTTTTCCAACGGGGACATTGCTGTACTGCGCAGCGGTAAGGCAAAGAAAAACGATCCGCCCATTCCAGAGGATCTTGCCCCCATTTCCGGTTCCGGCAGCCGGAAGAGCAAGCCGTTACAGGAGGAAGACGCACCGGTTTTGGAATCCATTAAGCTCCGCTATAGCACAGAAACCATTGCAGAAGAGCAGAAAATTGCAGAAACACCAAGGGAAACGGAAGCCAAAGAACCGAAGAAAAACAACTCCCGCCGCAGACGGCGTAAGCCTAAGTCCAGCGGTCAGAAGCCGGAAGGGGAGGCAAAGAGCGCCTCGGCACCTGCCCAGCAGGGAAGCAACACGGCAAAGAAGCCGAACCATCATCATCGCCACCACAGACCTAAAAAACCTGCGGGCCCGAAAGCAGAATAACAAAAAGAGCTGTCTCAAAATAAATGAGACAGCTCTTTTTTGCAAAAACTTCTATTCGTATTCAAACAGCAGATTGATGTCCACATTCCCTTCAATTCCGGGAACAGAGCCCTCGCAGGTGTACTGCCACATGTCCACCTGATAGGGGTAGTCCATAGCATCGGTGTACTGGGCGAGCCAAAAATCATAGTCTGTCAGCTCATGCAGGTACATATTCTTGTGGGACTGGATCTCGTTAAAATAAATCATGGGTCGGTAGCCTGCATCTTCAATGGTGCGGCAGAAAGCTAAGGTGCAATCGGTCAGGGTTCGGGCATCCGTGTTGGCGGTGCGGGAATCCGCGCCACCGTATTCCCAGTCGTATACAATGGGAAGCTGTATGTCCCAATCCTTTATGATTTGCAGTGCGAACTGCGCTTCTTCTATGGCTTCTTCTACACAGGTAGCCTGGGAGAAAAAGTAGCCGCCAACCTGCAAGCCGGCTTCGGTAGCACCCCGGTAGTTGGCTGCAGCAAAGGAGTCCTGTCCCAAGGCACCAACTGTTGTACCCCGGTAGCCAAGGCGCAGCATGGCAAAGTCCATACCGGCGTGGGCAACCTGCTGCCAATCGATTTCGCCCTGCCAGTAAGAAACATCCACGCCCAACCGGGCAGGCATATTCAGGCAAGTGAGATATTCACCCTCGTATGCAAAATCCTCCGGTGTCAGGGGGTTTTGGGTAGGCGCAATGACCGGCGGGGTGGTTTGGAGCACAGAGGGTTGGGTAGAAGCTGTGGTTTCCGCAGGAGGGACAGATCGCTGGGCATCCTGTGCCGGAGAAAGGCACAGCGCCAAAATAACCGATGTCAAAAAACAGCCAAGACCGATCCAAAGGGTATATTGTTTGTGTAAAGGCGGGATTTTTGTCTGCATAAGCCTGTCCTTTCTGTTTTGTTCCAGTATAGCATAAATTCGGCTGTTTGCCAATGGGAATTGCGGGAAAATCCGTATAGTTCGGCCCTTTTGCGGGTATGCTATACAAAATAAAATTCCTGCAATGCCAAAGCATTGCAGGAATTCACGGTTGCTTTTATGGGTCAGCCGGCAAGGATTTCTGCCTTGATGACACCTGCGGTTTTACGCAGCATGCGCAGTAGGTCCTCCAGCTGCACCGTTAGATCCATGGTCTCTGCAGAAATGGTAACCACAGCACAGCCGTTGGTGGGGACAATGGAGTTGATGGTGATGATGTTGGCACGGGAGGAGGAGAAGATCTCCAAAATCCTGGAGAGCATACCCGGCTCGTCGTGGAGCAGGAGCTGGAAGGTAATGATCCGTCCGGTCATCATGTTTTGGAAAGGGATCACGGCGTCCCGATATTTATAGAAGGCGCTACGGCTGATATCCATCATTTTGGTGGCTTCGTTGACCGTGCTTGCCTGTCCGGTTGTCAAAAGGCGCTTAGCCTCTGCAACCTTCAGAAATACATCCGGCAATGCAGATGCTTCCACAATGTAATATTTCGGTTCAGCTCCCATGGTTGGCCTCCTGTAATTTGTAATATCACAGTCTTGTTTACTGTGCCTATGAAATATTGTAGCATAAATTTTCCAAAAAGCAAGAAAAAATCCGCCGCTTACACACAAAAATCCACGTAACAGAAACGAAAGGAGAAAAAATGTCCGCAATTCCTGTACGCAAAGTGCTGATTCTCACAGCGATATTTGTCGGCTGCTGGCTGGGTTTGCGCTACTTGCTGCCGGTGTTTTTGCCCTTTTTTATGGGGCTGGTGATTGCATTGGCGGCAGAACCGGCAGTGAAGTTGGGCACGGGCAAACTGGGGCTACCCCGGGCAGTTGCCGCCGGTATCGGCGTAAGCCTGACGCTTATTTTGATGGCATCTGTATTGTGGCTGCTGGGCGCCATCGCCGTGAAGGAATTGGGGCAGCTTGCCGGGGCAATGCCGGATATCCAAAGCACCGTAGGGCAGGGTTTGACCTTACTGCAGGACTGGCTGATCGGCATCGCCGACCGGGCGCCGGACGGATTGCGGGTGCTGCTGATACGGCTGGTAACGGAGCTGTTTGGCAGTTCTGCTGCGCTGCTGGGACAAATCACCAGCCGCCTGCCCGGAATCCTGCGTTTTCTGTTTGGTTGGATACCGGATGGGGCTGTGGGACTGGCTACCGGAATATTGGCAGGCTTTATGATTTCTGCCCGTTTGCCCCAAATACGCACCGGTCTTACAAAAAGAGTGCCCCAATCCTGGCAGCAACGGTATTTGCCTGCCCTTCAGCGGGTGCGCAGAACCATGGGCGGCTGGATCAAAGCCCAGTTTAAGCTGATGGCGGTAACCTATGGGATCGTGGCTGTGGGACTGCTTTTGACAGGGGTGCCCTATAGCTTTGCGTGGGCGGTGCTGGTGGCGGCGGTGGATGCAGTGCCGGTGCTGGGTACCGGAACGGTGCTGATACCCTGGGCGCTGATTCTTTTGCTGAAAGGGCAGAGCCTTCAGGCGGTGGGCCTGATTTGCACCTACGCAGCGGCGCTGCTTACAAGAACGGTTTTAGAACCCCGATTGGTAGGGCGGCAGATCGGTTTAGATCCCTTAACGACCCTGATCTTTTTTTACGGCGGGTTCAAGCTTTGGGGTGTGCCGGGTATGCTTCTTGCTCCTATGCTGGCGGCGGCAGTGAAAAGTTTAACAGATACAGGTTTGCAAGCAGAAAAATAGTGTTGTGTATCCGGTAGATTTTTGCTATAATATATCCAAATGATAAAATTGGATGTGTTATGCTTTGAAGTATGGAATGTGGAATATGGCACAGCCACCTATGGAGGCGGTGAATGCGTTGGTAGGAGGCGGGTATGCCCCGCTGGCTGCCATGATCCTGGCGGCCCGGGGAATGAAAGACCCGGCCCAGGCCCATGCCTATCTGGATTGTAACGGACCTATGCTGGATCCATATCTGCTGACAGACATGGATCTGGCAGTGGGGAGAGTGGCGCAGGCTTTGTCCAGAGGGGAAAAAATCGCCGTTTTTGGCGACTACGATGTGGACGGTATTACCGCCACTTGCTTACTTACAGACTGTTTGCGCAGCTTGGGCGGTGATTGCACCCCCTATATTCCCGGACGGCTGGAGGAGGGCTACGGCCTGAACCCCATTGCCATTAACCAGTTGCACCGGCAGGGCATTAGGCTGATCGTTACGGTGGACTGTGGCATTACTGCCGTAGAGGAAGCCGCACTGTGCCGCCGGCTGGGCATTGATTTGGTGATCACCGATCATCATGCCTGCAAGGAGATCCTGCCGGAGGCAGTTGCAGTGATCGACCCCCACCGTAAGGACGGAGGCTATCCCCACAAGAATTTGTCCGGTGTGGGCGTGGCATTTAAGCTGGCGGCGGCGCTGTGCGGCGATCAGGAGCAGATGCTGGAGGCCTATGGGGACTTGGTATGCCTTGGTACGGTGGCAGATGTGATGCCGCTGGTGGGCGAAAACCGGGTGTTTGTGGCCCGGGGATTGGAGACAATGCGCCATACCCAAAAGGCGGGCATTGCTGCCCTGATGGAGCAAAGCGGTTGCGACCCGGAGACCTTAAGTGCATCTTCCGTAGGCTATATGCTCTCACCCCGCATCAATGCCGCAGGCAGAATGGGTCAAATCGAGTTGGCAGTAGAGCTGTTTTTGACCCGGGACCCCCAGCGGGCAACCCAATTGGCAAAGGCACTGTGTGAGCTGAACTGCCAGCGGCAGGCCGTGGAGTCAGAGATATACCAGCAGGCAGTGGAAATGCTGCCCCAGGGTCAGCAACCGGACGCCATTGTGCTGGCAGACGAAGGCTGGCATCAGGGCGTTGTAGGCATTGTGGCAAGCCGTATTGCCGAGGAGTATTGCTGCCCTACCTTCCTGATCTGCTTAGACGGCGAGCACGGCAAGGCCAGCTCCCGCAGCTATGGCGGCTTCAATTTGTTTGGTGCTTTGTCAGAGCTATCTGCCTTGCTGGAAAGCTACGGCGGACATGAACTGGCAGCTGGCTTTACCATCAACCGCGCCCAGATCCCCCGGTTCCGGGAGGAAATCAATGCCCTGGCACGGGAATATTACAGCGCAGATGCACCCCGTACCGTTTTGGAGGCAGATTGTCAGATCCCTCCGGAAATGCTTACATTGCACAACATTAAATCCCTCAGCAGCTTAGAGCCTTGCGGCAACTGTTGTCCCAAGCCGTTGCTGGTTATGGAGAATTTGACTGTAGAGCGGATCGGCCAGGTAGGCGGCGGTCGGCATATGCGTCTGCGGCTGCAGCGGGGCAGATATGGCTTTAATGCAATTTATTTCTCCGCAACCCCGGAAAGCGCCTCTGTGGCAGTGGGCGACCGGGTGGATGTTGCCTTTATGCCCCAGATCAATGAATTCCGGGGGGAGCGAACGGTGCAGATGAATGTAACGGATATTCGCCCTGCCTGTACAGCAGAGTGCTCCTGCCAAAGCGCAGGCTACCTGGCATTGCGTACCGGCACGCTGACTGCCCGGCAGGCACAACAGCTCTGCCCTGACAGAGCTACCTTAGGCATTATTTGGCGGTATTTATCCGGCGTAAGCGGGGAAACCGTTGAAGAAACACCTATGTGCCTGTGCCGGAAGATCGTGCGCTGGTCTGACCAGCCCTTGAGTCTGGAGCAGCTGCTCACATGTCTGGACATTTTCTGCGATGTGGGTCTTTTGCAGATTCGCCATCACCACAAGAATATCACCATCCAACAGATCCCGCGGCAGGATAAGGCAGACTTAAACACAAGTCCTACCATGCAACGCCTGCTGGCAGCGAAAGAGAGTTGAGAACCATGGAAAGCTATGAAGAACATTATGACTCTATGACCCGGACCTTGCGAAAGCATTTTCCCGGTGTGGACTTGGAGCGGGTAGAAAAGGCGGTGGCCTATGCTGCCGATAAGCACAAAGACCAAAAGCGGAAGGACGGATCTCCTTATATCATTCACCCCTTGGCCGTTGCAGAAGTTGTGGCGGAAATGGGCTTGGACCTGGAGGCTGTGCTGGCGGCACTTTTGCATGATTGCATTGAAGATACAGATGCTTCCTTCGATGAAATTGCCCGCATGTTTGGACAGGCCACGGCGGAAATGGTGGAGGGTGTTACCAAGCTGACCCGTGCCAACTTCTCCAGCACCGAGCAGGCCCAAATGGAAAATTTGCGGAAGATGTTCATGGCTATGTCCAAGGATATCCGGGTGGTGCTGATCAAGATCGCTGACCGTCTGCATAATATGCGAACCATGCAGTACCAGACCCCGGAGAAGCAGATCAAAAAGTGCCGGGAGACCATGGATATTTACGCACCCCTTGCCCACCGTCTTGGTATGCAGAAGATCAAGTGGGAGTTAGAGGATATTGCCCTGCGGTATCTGGATCCTGCAGACTATAACGATATCATGTCCCATCTAATTGCCCGAAAAGAGCATGATGAGGCATTTATGAACAACATCAAGCAGCAAATTAACGAGCGGCTGACTGCTGTGGGCATCCACAGCAAGACCTATGGCCGCATTAAGCATGTTTACTCTATTTACCGGAAAATGCAGTTGCAGGGCAAGACTCTGGACGAACTGTATGATATTTATGCCTTCCGGGTGATCGTGGATTCCATTCCCGATTGCTACAATGTGCTGGGTCATATCCATGACCTGTTCAATCTGGTTCCCGGACGGTTTAAGGACTATATTTCCACCCCCAAGCCCAATATGTACCAGAGCTTGCACACCACCGTCATCGGCAGACAGGGCATTCCCTTTGAGGTGCAGATCCGCACTTGGGAAATGCATGAGACTGCGGAGTACGGTATTGCTGCCCACTGGAAATATAAGCAGGGGGGAGAGGGCGACGAAAAGAACTTTGAGTGGGTCCGCCGCTTGCTGGAAAGCCAGCAGGACACCGACGCGGAAGACTATGTAAACTCCTTGAAGATCGATATGTTCGATGACGAGGTGTTTGTCTTCACGCCCAAGGGCAAGATCGTATCCTTGCCTGCAGGCTCTACCCCCATTGACTTTGCCTACGCCATTCACTCCGGTGTTGGCAACGCCCTCACCGGCGCAAAGGTCAATAACCGCATTTGCAACATTGACACCACCTTGAAAAACGGCGACATTGTGGAGATCATTACCTCCAAAACCGCCAAGGGACCCAGCCGTGATTGGCTGAATATCTGCAAGTCCAATCAGGCCCGCACCAAGATCAAGCAGTGGTTTAAGAAGGAGAAGCGGGAAGAAAACATTGTGTATGGCCGTTCCTCCTTTGAATCGGAAATGCGCCGTGCAGGTCTGCCCCTGAGCATTACCATTGATCCGGAGGTCAGCCCCTATCTGCTGAAAAAGCTGGCTTTTGACACATGGGAGAATATGTATGCGGCTATCGGTTATGGTGGACTGACTGCAGTGAAGGCGGTAGGCCGTATCCGGGATGATATTAACCGGGCAGTAAAGGCGCAAGCCAACGAAAAGAACCAGTATACAAATCCCTTGCGCACCAATCCGGAGCCGGAGGGCTCTAAGCGCAACCGCCATGCGGTCAATGGCGTGATCGTGGAGGATATTGATTCTTGCATGATCAAGTTTGCCAAGTGCTGCACGCCGGTTCCTGGTGATGCCATCACCGGCTTTATCACCAGAGGCTTTGGTGTCAGCGTTCATCGGGCGGACTGCCCCAACGCAGCACATCGGGATGAGCCCATTCAGGCAGCCCGCTGGGTGCGGGTGCGCTGGGCGAATATGGATGACCAGCCCTTTGAAACCACGCTGGAGCTGGACTGCATCACCCGAGAGGGCCTGCTTTTGGATGTGGCAACGGTTATGACCACCAACCAAATTCGGGTCAAGGAGCTTAACGGCAAGGATATGCCTGGCGGCCGTAGCCTGTTTATGGTTCGTTTTGAAGTAAAGAATGTGGCAGAGCTGGACTCCATTCGCAATAAGCTTTTGAGCATTCGTGATGTGGTAGGCTCCCGCCGGGGACAGAACTAAGCAATTGACAAGCAAGGAGCGCATATATGAGAGCAGTATTGACAAGAGTGAAGTCTGCCTCGGTTGCCATTGACGGCAAAGTGGTAGGTGAGATTGGAAAAGGCTTTTTGATTTTGTTGGGCGTTGGCCCGGAGGATACGGAGCGGGAATGCCGGTATTTGGCAGAAAAGGCTTTGGGCCTGCGGATTTTCGAAGACGAAAACGGAAAAATGAACTTGGGCCTTTCAGATGTGGACGGACAGGTGCTGGTGGTAAGCCAGTTTACCTTGTACGGCAACTGCCGCAAAGGTCGTCGCCCCAGCTTTACCGAGGCTGCCGGTCCGGAATTGGGCAATCAGATGTATGTGCGCTTTTTAGATATCTGTCAGGAGCTGGGCTATCCGCCCCAGCACGGCCAGTTTGGTGCCGATATGCAGGTGGCGTCTGTCAATGACGGTCCTGTAACCCTGATTTTGGATACGGACCAGCTTTTGGATACGCCCCGCAGAGCATAAAGGAGTTATTATGGTACAGATCATAACCATGCCCTTGGGAGCTTATCAGACAAATTGCTATGTGGTGCGCAGCCCGGAGGTAAATACCTGCGTAGTGATCGATCCGGGATATATGCCCCAGCAGATTTTATCCTGTTTGCAAAAGGAAGATAGCACGATAGAAGCAATTTTGCTTACCCACGGACATTTTGACCATGTGGGCGCTGTGAAGGTGCTGGCAGAAAAGACCGGCGCTGCGGTCTATCTCCATGAAGCAGAGCTTTCTTTGCCGGAGCAGCTGACAAACGGACCGCTGTACTACACCCATACCTACAAAGAGGGGGATGTGCTTTCTTTGGCAGGCCTTTCCTTCCGGGTGCTGCACACCCCCGGCCATACCGCCGGTTCTGTGTGCCTTGCTGCAGAGGACAGCTTGTTCACGGGAGATACCTTGTTTCAGGATTCCTGCGGCAGAACGGATTTGGGCGGAAGTTGGACCCAAATGCACCAATCCCTGCAACGGCTGAAGGCGCTGGAGCAGGATTACCGGGTCTATCCCGGCCACGGTCCGGACACCACCTTGTCAGAGGAAAAGCAATATAACCCCTATATGAGATAACGAGGCGAATATGAAATTAACGCTGATGGGTCATGAGGACCTGTATGCTGTAGAACAACTGCAAATGGCGCTGTTTTCTGTGGAGGATCAGGGGGAAGCGGTATCTGCCCTGTACAGAGGAAAGGTGTGGATTACCGCTGTAACCACCATCACATTAAACGGAAAGACCACCAAGGCAAGCCGCAGATTGAAGCAAGAGAAGGAAACGGTGCGGCTGCGCCGACAGCTTTTGCAGCAAAGCTATTACGCAGCGGCATTGCCCCATTTGGCACAGATGCCTCCTTGGGGTGCGCTGGCAGGTGTGCGTCCTACGAAGATCGCCAGCCGCCATGTTTTATCCGGCGGCACCATGAAAACTGCAGATGCCCTTTTGAAGGATGTCTATTATGTAACCCCTTCCCGCCGGCGCCTTGCGCTGGATTGCACAGAATCTACGGTTCGGGCGGCAAAATTACTGGACGAAAAGGATGTTTCGCTGTATGTGGGCATTCCGTTTTGTCCAACCCGTTGCGCTTACTGCAGCTTTGTCAGCCGTAGCATAGGCAGGCGAACGGAGCTGTTAGAGCCTTATATGGAGGCTTTGTTTCAGGAATTAGCCCTGACAGCAAAACTTTTGGCAAGTTCCGGAAGGTATGTTCGTACCATTTA
>JAZRNS010000063.1:0-1631 GCA_045648245.1 Faecousia sp.
GGACCTGATCCCAACCACCCCCCGCTGCCCAAATGCCCGGCGCCTGTTTCTTTTCTCGGCTGCTATGTTAGGCGGAATGTAGGAGGCGGTTACTGACCTCCCCTATATGTTGCAATTCCCAACTTCCTATGCTACAATATCGGTACGAAAGCGAGGGCATTTTATGCATAATGTGTTATTCGTCTGCCATGGCAGGATTCCTCCGAATTTCAAAAAGTACTTGTGACTCTAAGGAAATTCGCTTTCCTAAATTAAATTTACCAACGGTTTACCAACGAAACCGGAGAGCCAAACTTGCAATAAATATACAAACACCTGTCAACGGCAGATTCTGCCATAGGACAGGTGCTTTTGCTGTTCATAAAGCATCACTGGATAATTGAATGAAAGTATGATATGATTAGTTCTGTGAATTTGAAAAAATGGGGTGAGCAACGTGGTTGATATTTCGACTTGGATAAATACATTCCTGAAAGCCTTGGATGAAACATTTGGAGATCGGGTGTGGTTTGTTGGCTTGCAAGGAAGCTACGGCCGCGGTGAAGCCACAGAAACCAGTGATATTGATATGGTAGTTATCCTGGATGAATTGTCTGCAAAAGATGTTGAAGCCTATAATAGGATGCTGAACACCTTGTCGCACCGGGAGTTGATCTGCGGTTTCCTTTCCGGAAAAGATGAGCTTCTGAAATGGGAGCCTGCCGATCTTTTCCAGTTCTATTATGATACAAAGCCGATTCAGGGGAGTCTGGATGAATTGCTGCCCTTGCTTGATGTAACGGCAATTGTGCGGGCAATCAAAATCGGTGTCTGCAATATCTATCACGGCTGTGTGCATAATATGCTGTACGAGAAGAGCGAAGATATTCTGCGCGGGCTATATAAATCTGCCTCCTTCGTAGTCCAGACAATCGCCTTTTGGCAAACCGGAAACTATATCCACCTCCAAAAAGATCTGCTTCCGGTTGTTGCATCGGATGAGCGCCAGATCGTGGATACCTTTTTGACGCTTAAAAACGGTGGCGCTGTGGATTTTGAAAATATGTCTGAAGCTTTGTTTGCTTGGTCCAAAAACTGGATTGCACGGACAAACTGTATGTATGTGAAAGAGTGACAGATTATGGAATTTCATGAAAAATTGCAGGAGCTGAGGAAGCAAAAAGGGCTTACGCAAGAAGAATTGGCAGAATCCCTTTATGTATCCCGAACTGCCATTTCCAAGTGGGAGTCAGGCAGAGGCTATCCCAATATCGACTCTCTAAAAGCAATCGCAAAATTCTTTTCCATGACAATTGATGAACTATTGTCCGGCGAAGAGGTGCTGACCATAGCGGAGGAAGATCAAAGGCAAAAGGAATCCATTCTCCGGGATATGGTATTTGGATTGCTGGATTTGAGCGTCGCCATGTTCTTTTTTGTCCCGTTCTTCGGACAAAAGGCAGACGGCTATGTACGAGCAGTTTCCCTTACATCCCTGACGGTCATTGCTTCTTATTTGAAAGCTGCGTTCTTCGCGGCTGTGATCGGCATGATCATCTCTGGAATCTTAACCCTTGTGCTTCAGAATTACCGGGGTGTTTTCTGGGTGCGGAATAAGAGCATGATATCCTTGGCGCTAAATGCAGCGGGAG
>JAZRNS010000064.1:0-4216 GCA_045648245.1 Faecousia sp.
CTTAGGAGGCGGACGCTCTATCCAGCTGAGCTACTGGAGCATAACGACCATATTGTACCCAAAAAAAGAGCAGGTGTCAAGGCACTTGGGAATATTTGGCCTGTTCTCAAAGATGTGTTTTCATGTTATAATTTGCCCCGCATATGCAGAAATCTTTTTTGATCGAGGTGAATTATGAAACGAATACTATCGATTGTGCTTGTGCTTGTGCTGGTTCTTGGCATATGGGCTGCACCCGCAAAAGCTCATGCTGCCAGCGCAGATTCTAAGGCCGGCATGATTCAGGCAACAGGCGGTCTGAATGTGCGTGCAGGGGCGTCCACAGGAAACCGGGTGCTTACCACACTGCCCAATGGAAGCTATGTTACGCTGATATCCAAATCCGGTGCGTGGTGGCGTGTGGAATACGCCGGTGGACAGTATGGCTATTGCCACGCAGACTATATCAAAGAGGTGTCCGCTGTAACCGCAACAGTGAATACAGACCCCACAGGATTGAATGTTCGTAGCGGCCCGGGTACATCCTATAGCCGCATCGGCGGACTTTCCCGGGGTACAACTGTGATTGAACTGAGTAGATCCGGGCAGTGGGCGCGCATATTGTTTCAGGGGACAAGGACAGGCTATGTCAGCGCCCAGTATCTGAAAAGCAATGCTTCACAACCCACAACGCCCTCTACGCCTTCCGTGCCGTCCAGGAACGAGGAAGTGTACCTGCAAGTTCCCAGCTACAAGCAGTACGACAGCCGCTGGTCATGGGTAACCCTAGGTCAGTCCGGTAAGACAATGGAGAAAATTGGCTGTGCAACCACAGCCATTGCCATGATGGAATCCTACCGCACCGGCACAACCATCTATCCAGATGCAATGGCAAAGAAGCTGTCCTATACACCAACCGGCAGTGTCTATTGGCCCAGCCATTACACAACCGTAACCAGTAGTGCAAATTACCTAAGCATTATCTATGAACGGCTGAGTCAGGGCAAACCGGTTTTGTTCGGCGCAAAGAATTCCTACGGGACCCAGCATTGGGTGGTAATCACCGGTTTTACCGGCGGTGAATTGACCCCGTCCGGCTTTGTCATTAACGACCCCGGCTCCAATACCCGAGCCACCCTCCAGCAATTTTTAAATGCTTATCCGAACTTCTATAAGTACTTCTATTATTGAGCAATGTTTCATTGACAAAATATCCCTTGCAGGTTACAATAAGTCCATGAAAAAAACGATGAGGTGAGATCTATGGAAAATCAGCTTCGTACAGAGACCCTGTGCATTCAGGCCGGGTACTCTCCGGAAAGTGGTGAGCCACGGCAGATTCCCATCATTCAGAGTACGACTTTTAAGTATGCTACTTCTGAGGATATGGGTAAGCTGTTTGACTTGGAAGCATCCGGTTATTTTTATTCCCGTCTGCAGAATCCCACTTGCGATATGGTTGCAGCGAAGATTGCTGCACTGGAGGGCGGTACAGCGGCTATGCTGACCGGTTCCGGTCAGGCGGCAAACTTCTACGCCATGTTCAATATCGCCTCCTGCGGCGATCATATCGTCTCCAGCACAGCGATCTATGGTGGCACATTCAACCTGATGGCAGTAACCATGAAGCGGATGGGCATTGAGGTAACCTTTATCGACCCGGATTGTACCGAGGAAGAGCTGAATGCCGCCTTCCGGGAGAATACAAAGCTGGTATTTGGCGAGACTATTGCAAACCCTGCGCTGAATGTGCTGGATATTGAAAAGTTTGCCAAGGCCGCCCATAGCCATGGCGTACCGCTGATTATCGACAATACTTTCCCTACACCGGTGAACTGCCGCCCGATTGAATGGGGCGCAGACATCGTTACCCATTCCACCACCAAGTATATGGACGGCCACGGTGTTGCTGTGGGCGGCTGTATCGTGGACAGCGGTAAGTTTGACTGGACGAAGTATCCGGAGAAGTTTGCGGGTCTTTGCACGCCGGACGATAGCTACCACGGCGTAACCTATACAGAGCGCTTTGGCTTGGCAGGTGCATTCATTACCAAGTGTACTGCACAGCTGATGCGGGATCTGGGCTCTATTCAATCTCCCCAAAGCGCTTTCTATCTGAATCTTGGCTTGGAAAGTCTGCCTTTCCGTATGAAGCAGCACTGTGCCAACGCACAGAAGATTGCTGAATTCCTGCAGGATAACCCCAAGGTCGCTTGGGTTAAGTATTGTGGTTTGAAGGGTGATCGGTACTATGACCTGGCGCAGAAGTACTTGCCCAACGGCTCCTGTGGCGTTATCTCCTTTGGCTTGAAAGGTGGCCGTAAGGCGGCTGAGACCTTCATGAAGAATATGAAATTGGGCGCTATTGAGACCCATGTCGCAGATTCCCGCACTTGCTGTCTGCATCCTGCCAGTGCCACCCATCGCCAAATGACTGACGAACAGCTTGCTGCTGCGGGCATTGGCGCAGACCTGATCCGCCTGAGTTGTGGACTTGAAAACGCAGAAGACCTGATTGCAGATTTGAAGCAGGCCATTGATAAAGCATAAAAAATTATCCACCGCCTTGGTTTAAGGCGGTGGATGTGTTTTTATAGAAGTCGAATTCCGGCCTGCTCGCAGGCTGCCACTGTGTCTGAATCCCAAACACTGGATTGAACTTCACCGATGTGGGCGCAACCCATCATCAAAAGGCAAAGTCTGGACTGGCCGATACCGCCGCCGATGGTCAGGGGCAGCTCGTCATTTAAAAGCATTTTGTGGAAGGGAAGCTCCCGCCGGTCATTGCAATTTGCTGCGTTAAGCTGACGGTCAAGGGCTTCTGCGTCAACACGAATACCCATGGAGGAGATTTCTAATGCGCGGCCCAAAACCTCATCCCAGAAGAAGATATCGCAATTTAACTGCCAATCGTCATAGTCAGGAGCGCGGCCGTCGTGGGGCTTACCGGAGCGAAGAACACCACCGATCTGCATAATACAAGCGGTAGGGTGATCCTTTACAAAGGCGTTTTCTCGCTGGGATCCGGTCATATCCGGATACATGTCCTCCAATTCCTGGGTGGTAATGAAGGCAACATCACGGCTCAGGTTGATACGAAGCTGGGGGAAACGCACATGGAGCCGATCGTTGGTGTTGCAAATTGCGTCAACGATTGCCCGCACAATTAGCTTTAAGTAGTCCAAATTCCGGTTGTCCCGGGTGATTATCTTCTCCCAGTCCCACTGGTCAACGTATATGGAATGAATATTATCCAGATCTTCATCCCTACGGATGGCATTCATGTCTGTATACAGACCGCCGCCCACGCTGAAATGATACCGTTTCAGTGCCAACCGTTTCCATTTTGCCAGAGAATGAACCACCTGGGCATCTGCACCAACTGCAGGGATATCAAAGGATACGGGGCGCTCATAGCCATTCAGGTTATCATTTAAGCCGGAGTTCTCTGTAACAAACAGGGGAGCGGAAACGCGTTTTAGGTTCAGCGCACCGGCAAATTCACTTTGAAAGTTTTGCTTGATATAAGCAATGGCACGCTGAGTATCATATTCGTCCAAAACCGGACGGTAACCCTCAGGAATATAGATCTTGTTCATAGCGGCACATTCCTTTCTGCAGAATAAATATATTTTCTATTGTAGCGATTTTTCCAGTAAAATCAAGTTCTTTTTTTGACGATAAAAATACTGCCTGATTGTATGAATCAGGCAGTATTCAGAGTATCAAAAAAAGCCGCCAACCGTCAAAATGCAGGTTAAGCAAAAGGTTTTTTGAACAGAGCCTTCCCCTTGGGGGAAGGTGGCAAAAATCTTTGATTTTTGACGGATGAGGGGTAAAAAAGCTTGCTACGCAAGGCATTTTGACTTACTACGCAACTGGCACTCTACCGTACCACCTGTACGCCAACGAGTGCCAGTTGCTTGTCTTGACGGCTCCTTTGACCTCTGTCAGTCTGTCAAAAAACAACTTTTTTGACAGACTCAATACTGCCTGATTGTATGAATCAGGCAGTATTCAGAGTATCAAAAAAAGCCGCCAACCGTCAAAATGCAGGTTAAGCAAAAGGTTTTTGAACAGAGCCTTCCCCTTGGGGGAAGGTGGCAAAAATCTTTGATTTTTGACGGATGAGGGGTAAAAAAGCTTGCTACGCAAGGCATTTTGACTTACTGCGCAACTGGCACTCTACCGTACCACCTGTACGCCAACGAGTGCCAGTTGCTTGTCTTGACGGCTC
>JAZRNS010000065.1:0-38644 GCA_045648245.1 Faecousia sp.
GGCAACAACCCCATGGTCGGTATGACCGTCTCTGTCGCTGTTGCTGTTGAAGAGGCTTTGAAGGGCTAATCTAAAAAAGGCTATCCGGGAATCACAACCGTGATTCCCGGATTTTTTTATTTGGTATAAGCAAGGGACTTGTTCAAATATTGTTCCCAAAGATAGGTTTCCGTACTCTTTTCCAAGCCATAAGCTTCCCGGATACCTTCACAGACCCGCAGGAGTTTTGCCTGCATCGTTTCAGATGTAAACATTTCAGCATTGCCCTCCATCATCGCATAAGCAATGATTCGGCTACGGTCCTCATGGGGATTGACCATAGATTCTTCGTCTACAAATGCCCGTTTCTCCCCTTCCAGATACGGTTTCTCCTCCGGAATCTCACCGTAGGTAAATCCGGATGGATTCAGGTCCTTCCAAGTGTCAAAATCCCGGCTGTTGCCCATGACATGGGCATCGATGGCATAAGCGGCACAGCGCAAAAATGCTGTTTTCACATCTGCACCCACGCTGATCGTTCCGTAACAATCGCCACCGTGCCAGAACTGGACGAAATCCGCACCGGTATCGATACTGCGCACAAGGGGAACGCGAATCCAGCCGGCTTTTACAGTAGTTTGTAGGAACTTTTCCGGGAACGCACCCAAAAGGGGTTCCAGCTCATCCAAAGCTTCTGTGATTGGCTGCGTTTGGTATTCGGTCAAAACAGTGTAATCACCGGTCCTTTTGCCTGCCTCTTCCCAAATAGAAATACGCAGACCGTAGGTTTTATTCATGGCATCTACTCTAGCCTGAAGCTGTTTCAGTCCTTCGGCATCGGGATTATCATAGGTGTAGAGCGGACCAATATAACTGGTCTGGTCCTCACAGGGAGATTTTGTAATGTCCCAGCGATAGAGAATCTGACTTCCTTCCTCACCGGCTACAAACCAAATATAATCCTCGTCGCAATGCCATACACCAGGCTCTGCTATGCCATCGATTACAACCTGGGCTGTTTTTGTACCGCTAACGCAATCATACATGGCAATTGCCAGCCCTTCCTCTGTAGCTTGATAGGCAATTACACCGCTTTTTGCAATTGCAGGCACGATTGTACCCGCATCTTCCGGAATGTTCACACTGGCAGCGGTGCCTGCATCGGTCATTGCGCCAAAAATGTGCTGCTTTACAAAACCATCCTGGCGGACGGCAAAATATATATTGTTATGGGTAGCCAGCGTTTCCAGTACACCTTCATAAAGTGTCTGACCGGTTTGTGTAGATATAAACACAGCCTTTGTATTTTCTTCATTGCCAATTTCACAAGAAAGCACGCTGCCGTTAAAGTAGGTACCGGTCAGTTCCATGGTTTCCTCATTAAAAGAGCGAATCAGGCGGGAAATGCCGGTTTCCAAATTTAATGCACGCAGCTGGGTAGCTGTGCAGTAGTAAACTTCCTTACTCTCCCAGTCGATCGCCGGCTTTCCCAATATGTCCTCCGGAAGGTCATAATCCTTACTATGCCGCAACTGGGGATTAAGCAACACAATCTGCTTGGTTTTCTTTGCATAATAGGCAATTCCCATATCCGAAACACTGAGCGTCATGTTATCCGTCTTCAGCTTATTTTCCGCCTTGGCGGTTGCCAAAACCTCGCAAAACTCACCCCGGAGCGTTGTAATCTCATCGGCTGCAAACAGCACCAGCTTACCGCCCATGGTCGCCATACCGGTAACTGCCTTTCCCTCCAACGGATAGGCACGCACAGCACCGGCGGTCTGGGTTTCCACAGGGTTGCTTTCATCGTATAAACCCACAGGTACAGGCTCCGTGGTTTCTATAGGTGCGGTGGTTTGCACCGGTAACGCCGTGCAGGCTGTCAGGGTTGCGCAAAGCAAAAAAATCGCAATCAGTTTTTTCATGCTCACTGTCTCCTTGCAAGATAGTATTCATCGCCCTGGCGGTAATAGGGGCAATGGGGCTTTGGCGAGGACAGCAAACGATAGGTTTCGTCCTCGTCAAGGTCCATCAGGCAATAATATTCGTCATATTCTTCGTCGTAATCGTAGTTCCAGCAAGTTTCACATTCATTGCATATCATAGGTCAAAGTCCTTTCAAATATGCCAACACATCAAAGGGTTTTATCTTTTCATCTTTGCGCAGATACAACGGATGGTGGGGATGCCCCTTTTTGCTCACTTTTCCGGCGCAGTACCAGCTTGCACCATAAGACTCTCCGATCTGCACCATATCCCGGACACATTGGGGTAAATAATCTCGCTTTTCAATAATTGTACCCCACGCTGCCCAAACGGCAGGTGTCTGAGATATAGACAGTACATAGCGGAATGCTTCCAGGTTTTCTTTATGCAGCAAAGGATTATATATCTTTTCCATGGCATCCGGGTTGGTTGCCCGCTGGGCATAAACATTGAACATGATAAAGCTGTCAAAGCCATTGCCCAACGCGATCCGCTCCACAGATTTCAGGGTATTGTCCAAATCGTCCGGCTGGGCGGTGGAAGGGTTGATACCGATACAGATCAGGGGGTTCTTCCCTCTTGTACCCAGAATGTAACGGTATTCTGAATAGAAATTTGGTGCATAGATCCACCTATTTATGTCATAATCCGGGCTGGGTGTGTTTGCCGCCAACAATGCATCAGCAAAGGTTACCAGCTCTATTTGGGCTGTATTTCCTTTTGGAATGTGCATATTTACACCTCCACAGGGGGGAACCAGCAGCTATTTTGGGGATTATAAAAAGGACAATCCTCCAGCACTCGTCCGGTTTGCCGCAGCCATGCCAAAAAAGCATGGTCCATAAAATCATAAACGCCGGTCATGTTGGATTGCAGATGTACCGTTCTTCCGTCGTGCATATGCAATTCTATAACAATATTGTTGTAGTTTTTATAAAGCTGCTGCGCCTGAATATCCCCATAGTGGTAGGTGGTGCTCTTTTTCCCAAAGGTGGTCAGAATCAAGGTGTCTGTGTCGTAGAAGATACCGAAGGTCATATAATAGACAACCAAAGCTATACCCACAAGAATCAAGAAACAACCACCGGCCAGGAGCAGCCAATTTTCACCCAAACCGGCAAAAACTGCAGTAGCACCCAGAACAGCAACAATCAGCCCCATAGAGCCATAACGTTTATTCAAGCGGACAGCCTTGCCGCTTTTATGTTCCTTTTGCGCCCGGAACAGCCTTGTAAAGAGCTTATCGATTCCAAAGCAAATACCAAATACCAGCGCCGCAACAACAAGAACGCCTACATATTCCATTGCATTAACTCCTTATGCCCACAAAACCAGGTCAACAGGGATATCGTGTTCCTGCGTTGGAAGCTGTGCAACAATTTGAAAATCATAGCACAGCGCTACTGTGGGGTGGTTTGGTTCTTGGGCTAAAAATTTATCGTAAAAGCCACCGCCATAGCCCATTCTGTCGCCCGCCTTGGTAAAAGCCAATCCGGGCATAAGCACCAAAGCAGTCGGGTCATCTGCAACCGGCTCATTGGCGATGGGTTCCGGAATGCCGCAATAACCCTTTTCAATTCCTGTCAGGTCGGTGATATAAATGAATTTCATTTCATCCCCAAAGACCTTCGGCACAGCAACCCGTTTCCCCTCTTTCAGGGCACGGGCAAGCATTGCTGTTGTACGAACCTCCTGATTGTAGGGCAGGTAGCCATATAGGGTTTTTGCCTGCTGATACGCCGGGGTCTTTACCAGCATTTCTCCCAGCCGATCACTGGCAGCCTGGATTTGCTGTGTAGTCATTTGGCGCTTTTTTTCCTTGATTTGGCTACGCAGTACCCGTTTATCCATCTACTATCTCCTTACCGGGTTTTCGGAACATACGAAACCACATATATACAGCCAACTGACCGGGAACGCCCAGCAAAAATACCTTCCAGAAATTAAACTGGAGGAACACCAGCACGGAAGCATAGATGCTAAGTAAGCTACCCCATACAATCACCGATACCAAGGTTTGATTCCACCGGAAGTCTCGCCATGCAGAACGCAGGCTCAGCATAACGATTGCAGTTGCGGGAATGGCATAAATAAATGCAATCCAGCTATATGGCACATCAAAAGAGGAGATCACCACAAACAGCAGCAATGCTACAAACCAAACAAGCAAAGTCGAAAGACCTAAGATCATATTCTTGTCTGCCTTCCGCTTCAATGTCTTTTGCACGGCCTTTTCCATGACCTGCTCTACCTTGGATGTAGCCGCCGGCAATGCGTCAGGGTCGGAAAGCAATTCATCCACTGTTACGCCAAACAGTTCTGCAAGCTGCACCAAAGTAAGCACATCGGGCATAGATTCTCCCCGCTCCCACTTTGAAACAGCCTTATCGGAATAATTTAATTTTTCTGCAAGCCCCGCCTGGGTCAGGCCGATGCTCTTGCGGTATGATGTAATATTTACACCAAGCTGACGCTTCAGCTTTTGGTCATTCATAGATATCCTCCAAGTATATAATTATATATATTCTATCAAATTCCTGACACATTTTCAACCAAAAAAGCAAAAAGCCGTGGGCAGATCGCACCAACCTGTCCGCGGCTCTTGTTTTATGGGTTGCAGCACTTGGCTGGAACATAACCTTCTTCGATCAGATCAGACCGATCACCGGAATATGTATCCCGATTGCTGTCTTTAATAGATGCGCCCTGCTCACAGCTGTCCAAATGGAATTTCTTGGAGTTTATGTTCAGGATATAGGTGTTATCCCCTGTTATGTCCGTTTGCACAGTTGTGGGTATTTCCCCGTCGGCATAACTGTAGCCGGTAGCATAGTCGATCACCACGCCCGGTTGATTGTTGTAGACATACACATGAAAGCAGATGCCCTCGCCCTCGTCTTCTACAGACCAGGCTTCCATTTGTATTCCCCGGGCTACCAGTTCATCTTCTGCAAAAATCGGTGTTACCCGGTATAGTACATGGTTGCCTGTTTGGCGTATATATCCAGCCACCTGGTTTTCAAAGGGCAGCATGCCCTCAATATTGCAATAACGCGTGCCGGTAATGAGATTCTGCTTGTTGGCATTCTCGCCGGTAAGTTGGTATCCGATCAAGTGGCAGCGGTTATACAAATTTCCTGCTTCCACCCACGCATACTGCGCCTGCACCCAGCCGGAAGGTGTAACAGAGCTGATGCTCCCCCGCTCCTCTTCCGGCATCATTTCCGGACCGATACACGCCATGGCATAGCCACAGCGGTCCAGCTCGTCCAAGGGCGAATAGTACTCATAAGAAGCCGTAGAAAGGTCGCTTTCCTCAAAAAACGGCTCGTTATCATACAAAACCACATACGGTTCATTGGAAAAGGCCGGCACTTCTGACAAGGAAACGGTATAAAGCGGCTCGGGCTTTTCCTGCCGGTTCACAAACCAGGCGCTTATGGCACAGATCAGGGCAACAATCACACCGATCAGAGAATACATTCGCTTTGCGGCTTTTTTACTCAAAACAGACACCTCCATATTACTGCAGGTCCGACGGGTTTATATAATCCTTCACGCAATAGCCACCGGATTGTGCCACGGAAACATAATCTCCGTCAGCAAACACCAAATGATCTGCCAGAACCACCTCTACTGCCTGCAATGCCTTGGCTACCCGGCGGGTTGTGAGCACGTCGTCGGCAGAAGGAACTGCAACCCCGCTTGGATGGTTATGTGCCAGCACTACGGTAGTTGCGTTGGCATTGATTGCGGTTTCAACGATCTTTCGCACAGAAACACTGGCAGAATTCACACTCCCCTCCGCGATCATGCGGCAGCACAAAACCTTACATTTTGCATCCAGGCACAGCAAATATACAGACTCCAAATTTCGGTTCCTGAATTTGGATTGCAGATAGCTTCCGCACTGCTCCAAATCTGTGAGAATCAAATTGGCAGACGCCTTACTGTTATCGTAGTACCGCCACACGGATTTGATCAGCGACAGAAAGGTCGCTACATTTTCACCGATTCCCGGAACCTTCACAAGATCCTGCGGGCTGGCATCCAGCACCCCATCAAATGTTTCAAACCGCTCCAACAGCGCATGGGCTAAGGGATTGGTATCCGACCGTGGGACACAGTAAAACAAAAGCAACTCCAAAGCATTGATCTTGTCAAACTGATCCAGCCCTTCTTGCTGATACCGCTGCTTCAGCCGCTTGCGGTGTCCGTCATGAATCGACATATTTTCACCTCGTTCGTGGATTTAGCTTGCTATTTTTAAAGAAATTCGTTAGAATAGGAAATGGCAGTATGTTCAGTGGAATTTTTCTAAATAAATGCGCATGATATGCCATAAGGAGGAAGATCATGGAGCAAGATAATTTAATCATTTCTATGCTTGAACTGATTGATCGTCCCACATTCTGTGTGTGCGACGGCACAATCACGCAAGCAAATAAAGCTGCGCTGCAGCGGTTGCTAAAGATCGGCAGCAGCATATATGATCTGCTGGATGGCAACGAATCCGCGTACCGGTCGTTTACCGGCGGAGCACTTTCCCTCACCGTAAACATTGCAGGCGTAAAGTATATTGCAGATGTAAAGTGCACAGATCATGTAGATATTTTTTCCTTGGAAGCAGACGATGCACAAGCTCGTGCCATCGCTTTGGCTGCCCAGCATTTGCGCGGTCCGTTGAGCAGCATCATGACTGTTGCAGACATGTTATCTGACACGGATCAAGGCTATCACAGCCAGCTTCAGCGCAGTGTGCACCGTATGCACCGTATGATCTGCAACATGTCCGACTCCTATCGCTATCAGCAGGATCAGGCTGTACGGCTGGATACCACCAATATTACAAGTGTATTTGATGAATGTATGGAAGCGATTGGTGCCCACTTGGCTTCCTGTGGCATTTGTCTTGAATATTCCGGACTTAACAAGGCTATCATCGGTCTTGCAGATCGGGAAATGTTGGAGCGAGCCATTTACAACCTGATTACCAACGCTGTAAAGTTCAAAGCCGATGGCAGCAATTTGGAGGCAAAGCTGTCCGCTGCCGGCAATCTGCTTAGCTTCACTTTACAGGCAAAGCAAGATGGATCTGTGGCCACAAACCGCGTATTTAACAGCTATCAGCGCCAGCCCGGAATTGAAGACAGCCGCCACGGCATCGGCCTAGGCATGCCCCTGATTCGTGCTGTAGCTGCCGCCCATGGTGGCACGGTTCTTTTGGATCATCCGGAAGAAAATATCTTCCGGGTTACCATGACGCTCCGCATTGCAAACGAAGCTACCGGCAAGGTGCGCAGCACCATTAGACTGCCCGTGAGCAATTATGCCGGCGATCGGGATCGGGGTCTATTGGAGCTATCCGAAATTCTTCCCCTCGATGCCTATTAGAATATGGATTGATGGATTCCCCGGCACACGCCGGGGAATTTTTTACAGATAGCGCTTCAAATACCGGCCTGTGTAGCTATCAGAAACAGCCGTCACCTGTTCCGGTGTGCCGGAAGCTACCAAATAGCCGCCACCGTCGCCCCCCTCAGGGCCAAGGTCGATAATATGGTCAGCCACCTTAATAACATCCAGGTTGTGTTCAATCACCAAAACGGTATTCCCTGCATCTACAAGCTGCTGCAGAACATCGATCAGCTTATGCACATCCGCTGTGTGCAGTCCAGTGGTAGGCTCGTCCAAAATATAAATAGTACGTCCCGTTGACACCCGAGACAGTTCCGTCGCCAGCTTGACCCGCTGGGCCTCACCGCCGGAAAGGGTAGTACTGGATTGCCCCAGTTTAATATAGCCAAGACCCACTTCCACCAGAGTTTGTACCTTTCTGCGGATCTTCGGCAGATTTTCAAAGAATTCTACCGCCTCTTCTGCGGTCATATCCAGCACTTGGGCAATATTCTTACCCTTATAGCGTATCTCCAGCGTCTCACGGTTATACCGCTGCCCCTTACATGCTTCACAAGGCACATATACATCTGCCAAAAAATGCATTTCGATCTTCACCAAACCGTCTCCGCTACAGGCCTCACACCGACCACCCTTCACATTAAAGGAGAATCGCCCCGGTCCATAACCCCGCATTCTGGCGTCCGCAGTAGAAGCAAACAGATCCCGAATGTCATTAAAGAGTCCTGTATAGGTAGCCGGGTTGGAGCGAGGTGTGCGCCCGATGGGACTTTGGTCAATATCGATCACCTTATCCAGATGTTCCAGGCCTTCCACACAGCGGCATGCACCGGCCCGTGTGCGGGCATGGTTCAGCTTGCTGAGCAAGGTTTTATTCAGCACTTCCCCTACCAAACTGGATTTGCCGGAACCGGACACACCGGTTACACATGTGAGCGTTCCCAAGGGAATTCCCACATCAATATTTTTCAGGTTGTTTTGGGTTGCACCGCGGACTGTAAGCATTTTCCCATTTCCTGCCCTTCTTGCAGATGGGACAGGGATTTTCTTTACGCCGGACAAATACTGCCCGGTAATGGATCGCGGATTGCTACAGATGTCATCATAAGTGCCTTCTGCAACGATCTGTCCGCCGTGCATACCCGCACCCGGGCCTACATCTACAATATAGTCAGCCGCGCGCATAGTATCCTCATCGTGCTCCACCACGATCAGGGTATTTCCCAAGTCCCGTAGATGCTTCAGGGTATCCAACAGCTTATCGTTATCTCTTTGGTGCAGACCAATGGAGGGCTCATCCAAAATATACAACACGCCCATAAGCGATGAACCGATTTGGGTAGCCAAACGGATTCGCTGGCTTTCGCCGCCGGATAAGGTTCCTGCAGAACGAGACAATGTCAAATACTGCAATCCTACATTTTTAAGGAAGTGCAGGCGGGAGCGGATCTCTCTGAGAATCTGCTCTGCCACCACAGCCATGCTTCCTTCCAGCTTCAGCCCATCAATGAATTCCAGTGCCTGCGCCACACTCATACGGCACAAATCCATAATACCGATTCCACCTACAGTTACTGCTCGGGCAATGTCAGAAAGACGATCTCCATGACACACCGGGCAAGGTGCTGTTGCCATACATTCTTCCAGCTCCTTCCGGGCAGCATCGGATTGGGTCTCCCGGAAGCGGCGGCTGATATTATTCAAAATCCCCTCAAAGGGCTGCTCCAGCACGCCCATGCCATTGCCCCGGTTATAGGTCATGCGCAGTTTCTCTTCCCCGGTTCCGTAGAGGATCACCTGCATCGCTTCCTCAGAAAGATCTTTCACAGGTGCGGTCAGAGAGAAGTGATACTTTTGGGAAAGTGCCTCAAAGTACATACGGAAAATAGAGTCGGTTCTTGCACTGCTCCAACCGGATGCCTGAATCGCACCGTCAAAAATAGACTTATTTTTATCCGGAATGACCAAATCCTCGTCTGCCACAAGCTGGAAGCCCAAGCCGGTACAAGCCGGGCATGCGCCAGCAGGGTTGTTAAAGGAAAACATTCTGGGTTCTAATTCTGTCAGGCTGATACCGCATTCCTCGCAAGCATAATTCTGGGAAAAGCTCAGCTCCTGCTTGGTATCCGGAAGTTCGATGGTTACCAGTCCGCCGGAATGGGCACATGCGGTTTCAATAGAGTCTGCCAATCTGCGGCGTTGCCCCTGACGGATCACAAGGCGATCTACCACCAGTTCAATAGTGTGCTTTTTGTTTTTTTCGCAGAAAATCTGCTCGTTCAGGTCATACAAAATGCCATCCACACGAACCCGGGCAAACCCCTGCTTTCTTGCATCTTCAAAAACCTTTACATGCTCGCCTTTCTTATCCCGAACAGCGGGCGACAGCACAATAAAGCGAGTTCCCTCACCCAATGCTTCAATGCGGTCCACGATCTGGTCAATGGTCTGACGGCTGATGACCTTGCCGCACTTGGGGCAATGGGGAATGCCTACCCGCGCCCACAGCAGGCGCAAATAGTCATAGATTTCCGTAACTGTACCCACTGTTGAACGAGGGTTTTTGGATGTGGTTTTCTGGTCAATGGAAATTGCAGGAGACAGGCCGTCGATCGCGTCTACATCCGGCTTGTCCATCTGCCCCAAAAATTGCCGGGCGTAGGAGCTTAAGCTCTCCACATACCGCCGCTGTCCTTCCGCATAAATGGTATCAAAGGCCAGGCTGGATTTTCCAGATCCAGAAAGTCCCGTAAACACGATCAGCTTGTCTCTTGGTATGGTCAGGTCAATATTTTTCAGGTTGTTTTCTCTTGCGCCCTGAATGCGAATAGTATCACTCATAACGCAACACCTGCCTTTCAACTATCTTCCTATTAGTATACCACAACATATCCTTTCGTACAAGCAGAAAAATCTTTAAAAAATTACGCCACACTTCTGTTTATCCACAAATCAAGCTTCGGGCCTTTTAGTAAAAAATCATTTAAAAATTTTTAAAAAATGTCAGGTTTTCTTCGTGTTCGGTGTTGCAATTTACTGGCAGATGATGGTATAATACAATCATCGTAGTTTGTAGTGTTCTGCAAGAAAAAATAGAAAGATTAAAGCGAGGTATTTTGAAGATGATTGCGTACGGAGATAATATCAAGGTTTTTTGCGGCAATTCCAACCCTGCATTTGCACAAACTGTTTGTAAAGAGTTAGGCATCCCCCTGGGTCAGAGCGTTGTTAAGACCTTTGCCGACGGCGAAGTATCCGTTTCCTTGAACGAAACTGTTCGTGGCTGCGACGTATTCCTGATTCAGTCCACCTGCAAGCCCGTTAACGACCACCTAATGGAGCTGCTGGTTATGATCGATGCATGCCGCCGTGCTTCTGCTGGCCGTATCACCGCTGTGATCCCCTACTTCGGCTATGCCCGTCAGGACCGTAAGGCTAAGAGCCGCGATCCCATTTCCGCAAAGCTGGTTGCAAATATGCTCACTGCCGCAGGCGCAGACCGTATTCTGACCATGGACCTGCACGCCTCTCAGATTCAGGGTTTCTTTGATATCCCTGTGGATCATCTTCTCGGCAATCCTACCTTCGTAAAATACTACATGGATAAATTCCCCGAGGACAAGTTCAACCACGAGGAATTTGTTGTTGTTTCTCCTGACGTTGGTTCTGTTGCCCGCGCCCGTGCCTTTGCAACTAAGGTACACATGGGTCTGGCAATCGTTGATAAGCGTCGTCAGAAGGCAAATGAGTGCGAAGTCATGAATGTGATTGGCGATGTTAAGGGTAAGACCTGCATCCTGTTTGACGATATGGTAGACACCGCCGGTTCTTTGTGCAACGCCGCCAATGCGCTGGTTGAGGTTGGCGGTGCTAAGGAAGTTTACGCTTGCGCTACCCACGGTGTTTTGTCCGGTCCTGCATACGACCGCATTTCTGCCAGCGCAATTAAGGAACTGGTCTTCCACAACACTATTCCTGCCTCTACTGACTGCACCTGCGATAAGATCAAGCATCTGGATGTAGCCCCGATCTTTGCGAAGGCAATCTCTCATGTTCACTGCGGTACTTCTATCGCAGATCTGTTCTAAGCTGTGTTTGGCAGATCAAACGATACATGGCTGATCGTGGGATTGGGCAACCCGGGAAAGGAATATGTGCGCACCCGGCACAATGCCGGCTTCCGTGCCATTGATATTTTGGCGGAGTCCTTAAACTGCAAGATCGACAAATCTAAATTTCAGGGGCTTTACGGACAGACCGCATATAAGGGTAAAAAGCTGCTTCTTCTGAAGCCTTTGACCTTCATGAACCTTTCCGGCAAAAGTGTTTTGCAGATCAGCGCATATTTCCATATTCCACCGGAGAAAATCATTGTGTTATTTGATGATATCTCTTTGCAACCCGGTCGACTGCGGATCCGCGCGGACGGTTCTGCCGGCGGTCATAACGGAATAAAATCTATCATTGGCGAGGTTGGTTCTCAGAATTTCCCCCGGGTCAAGATCGGTGTCGGAGCAAAACCCCATGCCGAGCAGGATTTGGCAGATTGGGTGCTGTCCAATTTCAGCGCCAGTGAAGAAAAGGCACTTTCTGCGGCACTCCCAAAGGCTGCTGAAGCCGCGCTTTGCATTATCGAGCATGGTGTGCCTGAAACGGCAAACCGTTTTAACGGTTTTCGTCCTTAAGAAAATATTGTAAAATTACCACGGAAAGGGGGGCTATTTCCCCCTTTCCCCGTTCTTGCGTGGAAAGAATTTTGTGAGGTGTTTGTATGCAGAAGCTACTGGAGGTCTTAAATACGATCCCGGAATTTTCCGCATTGCTGTCCTGTTTGAAGGAAGGACAGTCAGCAGCGATTTCCGGTATCGGTCAGATTAACCGCAGTCATTTGATTGCCGGTTTATATTCCCATACCGATCGCCCCATAGTACTGATCTGTCAGGACGATATGGCAGCACGACGCATACAGACGGAATTACAGGCTTTTTTAGGTATCACCGCCCCCATTCTTCCCAACCGGGAACTGACCTTATATGACAGTGCCGTTGTTTCCCGTAGCTGGGAGCAAAAGCGTCTGCGTCAGCTCTATGATTTGGCAAGCGGCAAAACGCCTATTCAAATTTTCTCCTGGGAATCTATGAGCCAGCGGACTGTTCCGCCTGAGGTTTTAAAGGAAGCTACCTTTACCTTGGAAATTGGAAAAGCTTATCCTATGGACGCGCTGGTCGCCAACCTTTCCCGTGCCGGATACAGCCGTTGCGGCATGGTGGAAGGCCCCGGACAATTTGCTGTGCGCGGCGGTATTTTAGATGTATTCTCCCCTGCCGCCGACCGTCCCATCCGTGCCGAGTTTTTTGGCGACGAATTGGATACTATGGGCTATTTTGACACAGAAACCCAGCGTCGCACTGAGAACACCCAAGAGCTTGTAGTATTGCCTGTTGGCGAAACACAGCCCAGACTACACCCGGAAGGAATTGCCGGTCTTTGTGATGATCTCAGAGGGTTAATTGCCCGTCAAAAGCGCAGAAAAAATGTAAACGAAGCGCTGATTGCCACCTTGGAAAAAGACCTGGAAAAGTACGAAAACGGGGTGCAAAACGCCGCATCTGACCGATATATGGCGCTGATTTATCCCCAAAATGCTAATGCCATGGCCTTTGTGCCGGATAATGCCATATTGGTTCTTTGCGACCAGTCTAATCTGCACCGTGCTGCAAAAAACCGCGTAGAGGAAGTGGGTCTGCAGCTAGATAGCCTTTTACACTCAGGCTTGGTTGCCGGGGAGCTCTGCGACTATGTTTGTCTTTGGGAGGACTTCTGCGACAGCTTGACTGGACAGACCGTTCTCTATTTGGACACCTTCAGCAGTACCTCCTATCCGGAGGAAAACCCACCCAAGCGGTTGCTGCCTATGATCGCAAAACAACTGCCCAGCTATGGTGGCAGCTTGGATACTGCAGCCGGAGATCTTGCCCACTATCAAAAAATGGAATATTCCAGCCTTGTACTGTGCGGTACACGCCGTCGGGCGGAGCTATTGCAGGATATGCTGAATCAGCGGGGTATTTCTGCCCTTTTATGTATTCCCCTGACCACTATGCCCAAACCCGGACAGATCCTGCTAACTGAAGGTACATTGCCCTTTGGCATGGAGTATCCCAATAGCAAGCTGGCTGTATTAACTGAAGGTCAGTTGATCACCAAGAGTGAGGTGCGTAAAAAGCCTAAAAAGAGCGCAACAAACCGTCAAAAGCTAAACTCCTTTACTGATCTGACGCCCGGCGATTTGGTTGTTCATGAAAACTACGGCATTGGCCGTTTTGTAGCCATGGAACAAATTCGGGTTGATGGTGCTGTGAAGGACTATGTGAAGATTGCTTATCAAGGCAGCGATACCTTATTTGTTCCCGCCACACAGCTGGATATGGTCAGTAAGTATATCGGCGGTGGTAGTGAGGATGCCAATGTACGTCTGAATAAGATCGGCACGGATGCCTGGCAGAAAACAAAGGCGAAAGCACGAAAAGCTGCCAAGGATATGGCAGGTGAGCTGATCCAGCTTTATGCCGCCCGGAAACGGCAAGAGGGATTTCCCTTTGCTGCCGACTCTCCCTGGCAGCGGGAGTTTGAGGACAATTTCCCCTATCCGGAGACAGACGATCAACTGCGCTGTATTGCAGAAATTAAGTCGGATATGGAATCCCCCATTCCCATGGACCGCCTGCTTTGCGGCGATGTGGGCTTTGGTAAAACAGAGGTCGCCCTCCGTGCCGTCATGAAAGCGGTTATGGACGGCAAGCAAGTGGCGATTTTAGTACCCACCACCGTGCTTGCCCAGCAGCATTATCAAACGGCTGTTGCCCGTTTTCAGGGGTTTCCTGTGAATATTGATGTATTGAGCCGTTTCCGCACACCGACCCAGCAAAAGCGCACCCTGCAAAATCTCCGTGCCGGTCAGGTGGATCTGATCATCGGCACCCATAAGCTTTTGCAGAAAACGGTGGAATTTAAGGATCTGGGTCTACTCATTGTAGACGAAGAACAGCGCTTCGGTGTCAGCCACAAGGAACGGCTAAAAGAGCTGGCCAAGGGTGTGGATGTGCTGACCCTTTCTGCTACCCCCATTCCAAGAACCCTGAATATGGCATTGTCCGGCATTCGTGATATGTCTACCATTGAAGAACCGCCGGCAGACCGCTATCCGGTGCAGACCTATGTGATGGAACACGCCAATCCCATTTTGGACGATGCCATTCGTCGGGAAATTGAGCGGGGCGGTCAGGTTTACTATCTGCACAACCGTGTAGAGACCATTGCCCAATGTGCCTCCGCCCTATCCCGCCGGATACCCGGCTTACGGGTTGCCGTTGCCCACGGAAAAATGAGTGAGGACGAACTAAGCGATGTGATGCATGCCATGTCCGACGGTGATATTCAGGTTTTGGTATGTACCACCATTATTGAGACCGGCTTGGATATCCCCAATGCTAACACCCTGATCATCGAAAATGCAGATCGGTTTGGCCTGAGCCAGCTTCATCAGCTTCGGGGTCGTGTTGGCCGTTCCACCCGCCACGCCTATGCCTATTTCACCTACCGCCCGGATAAATCCTTAACCGAGGTCGCAGAAAAGCGTCTTGCCGCAATTCGGGATTTTGCCGAGTTTGGCTCCGGTTTTAAAATTGCTATGCGGGATTTAGAGATTCGCGGTGCAGGAAATCTACTGGGCGCTGAGCAGTCCGGACACATGATGAGTGTTGGCTACGACATGTATCTGAAACTGCTGGATGAAGCCGTCTTAGAAGAACGGGGCGAACAGCCGAAGCTGCCGGATTGTACCGCAGATCTGAATGTTACTGCCAATGTAGACAAGGACTATGTCTCCAGCGGTGAAGAACGGATGGATCTATACCGCCGTATGGCAGCGATCCGCTCCCAGGAGGATGCAGATGATCTGTTGGATGAGATCATCGACCGTTACGGAGAGCCGCCTAAGGGCGTTTTGAATTTGGTAGAAATCGCGCTGCTTCGTGCCAACGCACGCTCTGCCGGTATTTGCGATATTCGCCAAAAGGCAGGCGATATTCTGTTCACCCTCACCAATTTGGATTTTGAGGCCGTTACTTCCATTTGCGCAGATCCGGATTATAAGTCCAGAGTGCAATTTGTGGCAACCGCCAAGGAGCCGACAGTACGACTAAAATTAAGCAGCGGTGTGGACAGTTTGCGGCAGGCAAAGATCTTTGTGGACCGCTACGAAAAATACCGCAGTTAACAGCCTTGCTTTTTTTCGGTTTTATGTTACAATAGTACCGATTTTACTGCAAAATACTGCCGCTATCGGCAGTCAGGCTATAGGATTCTAGAAGAAAGAAGGTGCAGTCTTGAAAAAGAATAAGACCGCAACCAAAAAGCGTCCGGTGCTGATTTCTGTCATTTCCGTCGCATCGGTTTTGATTATTGGTGGCTTGATTTTGGGTTATCTATACCTGGGTCAGGGATTGACCGGCCAGACGATTTTGGAAAATGTTACTGTTGCCGGCGTAGATGTAGGCGGTATGACAAAATGGGAAGCCGCTTCCGCTGTGCGCAATGCAACCAAGGACACCTACACCGAAGTGCCCATGGTTGTTAGGGTCAATGAGGATACCATTTCCCTGGCACCTGAGATTTCCGGTGCTATCCTGGATGTGGATGCCGCGATCGATTTGGCGTATGCCTATGGCCGTAGCGATGATCCTGCCCAGAATGCAGCCGTACAAGTTCAGGCAATGACCTCCGGTATTGAAGTGGATATTTTGGATTGCTTGGGCCTGCATACTGATCTGATCACCGCAGAACTGGAAAAGCTGACAAAGCCCTATGACTCTACCTTGACGCAGCCCAGCTACATTGTGAGCGGTGTTGACGGCATGGACAAATCTGTGATTGTTACTTTGGGTACACCGGGTTATGATCTTACCTTTGCAGGTCTCTATGATCAGGTAATGGCTGCCTACAACCGCAACCAATTCAGCGTGGATATGGCCTGCACACGGACGGAGCCGGACGAAGTGGATTTGGATGCCATTTACAAGGAAACACTCATCGAAGCTGTGGATGCTAAGTATGACACCCAGACACAGACGATCACCGAGCATGTTTTGGGTTATGCCTTTGATTTGGCTGAGGCTAAGGAAAAGGTTGCAAAGGCCCAGTACGGACAAAGCATTACCATTGCTTACAACTGTGTTAAGCCGGAAACCACAAAGGATCAACTGGACGGCATGCTCTTCCGGGATGTGCTGTCTACCTACACCGCAAAATCCGGCAGTGCCAGCAACCGGGATGTGAATTTACGTCTTGCCTGTCAGGCCGTTAATGGCGTTGTACTGCAGCCCGGTGAAATCTTTGACTACAATGAGACCCTGGGCGAGAGGACCTCTGAAAAGGGCTATAAATATGGCGCATCCTACATTGGCAACAAGACCGTCAGCACCATTGGCGGCGGTATTTGCCAGGTCTCCTCTACCATTTATTACTGTGCTCTGATGGCGGATATGGAGATTGTTACACGCGTCAATCACGGTTTCCTGAACACCTATGTTCCCATGGGTATGGATGCAACCGTCTCCTGGGGCGGACCGGAATTCCGTTTCAAAAACAACTCCGATTATCCCATTCGCATTGAAGCTTCCTCTGATGCCGGTAACGTTACCGTTACCATCAAGGGCACTGATGTGAAGGATTACTATGTGAAGATGGAATATACCGTGCTTGCCACCTATCCCTGGGAGCGGGTAGAAGTAGAAATGCCTGCAGATAACCCGGACGGCTACAAGGACGGTCAGGTAATTTCCACTGCCTATACCGGCTACCGTGTAGTTACATATCGCTGCAAGTACGACAAGCAGACAGACGAACTGATCTCCAAGGAGCAGGAGACCATGAACACCTACAACAAGCGGGACTATCAGATCGCTAAGATCGTAACCCAGGAGACTACACCTCCCACCACAACACCTCCCGTTGTTGAGGATACAACACCTACCACACCGCCTACCCAGGATACAACGCCACCGACACAGGACACCACCCCGCCCGAGGAGGAACAGCCCCCCGTTCAGGGCGGTTCTCCCTCTGAGGATATATAAAAATGGTCTGTTGCAAAATTAGAATTTTGCAACAGACCATTTTTACTTCGGTTGTATTTCAAGGTGATAATCGATCACGCCGGCGGTGCTTTGCTCAATTTCAATGGCATAGACCAAATCGATCACACCGCCTTCTTCGGTAATGCTTCCACTGATTTTAGATGGCATAACACAAATCATCAAAGCACCAAACTCAGCCTGGTATAATGATTCGTGGACCTGTCCTTCCCGAAAAATCATTTGGGAATTGAGCTTGCCGGTGCGTGAGAGAATAATTTGCTCCGGCTCAACACGGAACGTGGTTGTTACACCGGAAAGGCCTGTCAGGTCGCTTTCCTCATAGGTAATATCCCAACCACCGTCCCGCAGTTCCATCGTCCCTTCCGTTACCAGCTCGATCACATCAGGCTCTTGCTCCTGATAGGATTGCCGGCCGCGAATGGACAGCATAACAGTCTTTTTCATCTTATGCCTCCAATGCCAGCTCCAACAACTCGTCCAACAGCTGGTCGTAAGCAACACCGCTGGCTGCAAACAGCTTGGGATACATAGAAATGGAAGTAAATCCCGGCAATGTGTTAATTTCATTAAATACAATGCGGTTTTCGTCGTGAGTAACAAAGAAATCCACGCGGCTAAGTCCCTGACATCCAATGGCGCTATACACGCGCACGGCCAAATCCCGAACCTGCTCCGCCACATCTTCAGGAATTCTGGCAGGGATATATGCTACAGAGGTATCGGTGATATATTTGGCATTGTAATCATAGAAATCTGCACCGGAGTCAATCTCACCGCACACAGATGCCACAGGACTACCATTGCCCATGACCGCAACTTCTACTTCCTTGCCGTTGATAAACTCTTCCACAAGGATCTTTTCATCGTAAGTGCCTGCCTGCAGCAAAGCGTCCCGCAGTGATTCCCGGTCGGATGCTTTAGAAACACCTACAGAAGAACCTGTGCCAGCGGGTTTTACAAATACAGGATAGGAAAAACGGCTTTCAACGGCATCCAAAATGCCGTCCATTTTGGTTTGCAGTTCGCTGTTTCTTACCAACTGCCATGCTGCCTGGGGAATATCTGCCTGATCGGCAACCAATTTCGTCAGGGTCTTATCCATGGATACGGCAGATGCGGCCACATGAGGTCCTACATAAGGAATACCTGCCATTTGCAGCAAGCCCTGCATTGCGCCGTCTTCACCATTTTCGCCATGAAGAACCGGAAACACCACATCAATCAGCTCGCGAACCACACAGTCGCCCTCAAAGCTCAAAAGCCCTTGGCCGCGAATGGGTGAAATGGTCGCCCGGCGGTTATCGGGGTGATCCTGCCACTGGCCTGTAGGAAGCATGGAATAGTCATTGCCCCCAAAGAGGATCCAATCGCCCTTTTTGGTAATGCCCACAGGGAAAATATTATATTTTTCCTTATTAAGATTGTTCAGCACGGATTCTGCAGAACGCAAAGAAACCTCGTGCTCCGGACTAATACCGCCAAACAAAATACAAACATTCAGCTTACGCAAACAATCGCCTCATTTCAAGCTTTATTATCCAAAAGTGCTTCTCCGGCACGGTAAATATCACCTGCGCCCACTGTCAGCACCACATCACCGGGCTGAATGATCTGCCCTAATGTTTGGGTTACTGCAGGAAGGGTTTCGCAATAGATACTGCCTGGGATCTGGGCTGCCAGATCACGGGAGGAAATTCCAACGGTATTACTCTCTCTGGCTGCATAGATCTCTGCTAAAACCACTACATCCGGCTTTTTCAGCTCTCTGACAAATTCATCAAACAAAGCCTTGGTACGGGTGTAAGTATGGGGCTGGAATGCCAGAACGATCCGCTTTGCTCCCATAGTTTGCACAGCCTCAATGGTAGCAGACAATTCGTCGGGATGGTGGGCATAGTCATCATAGACCTCTGCGCCGTTAAATGTACCCTTATGCTGCATACGGCGCTGGGCACCGGAAAAGGTGGCAAGTCCCTTGGCAACCGCCTCTCCGGGGACTCCCAGCTGCCATGCTGTTGCCGCCGCCGCTAAGGCATTGAGAGCATTGTGTCTGCCTAAAACCTTCAAATCCAAGTGGCAATAGAACTGACCGTCGCAGGTAACATCCAAATGCCGCCAATCGGGACAGATGTTCTGTGCCGAAACCCGGTTGCCAGCCTTAAATCCAAAGGTAATGCAATCCACGCCTTCCATGGCCTGCATGGTATGGGGGTCGTCGCCATTGGCAATGACGCCCTTTGTTGCCAGCTTTGCAAACTGATTAAAGGACTTCTGTACATCTGCAAGGTCCTTGAAATAATCTAAATGGTCTGCCTCCACATTCAGTACAACTGCCAATGTGGGGAAGAAATTCAAGAAGGAATCGCAATACTCACAACTCTCCAAAACAATGGTATCGCCCTTACCTACCCGGTGTCCTGCCCGCAAAAGGGGCAAATAGCCGCCGATCATAACAGTAGGATCAGCTTGCGCTTCCATCAGGATATGGGTTACCATTGATGTGGTGGTGGTTTTTCCATGGGTGCCGGAAATACAGACCGCATTTTCATAGGCCTGCATAATTACACCCCAAGCCTGAGCCCGCTCGAACATGGGAATGCCCAAGCTTCTGGCTGCTGCAATCTCAGGATTATCATTATGAGCCGCTGCAGTACGAATAATGCAGTCTGCTCCTGCTACATTTTTTTCACTGTGTCCAATGGCTACTTGAATACCATTGGCGATCAGCTCATCAGTAGACACGGAAGAATTCATATCTGAGCCGGTAACCAGCATCCCCATGCCCTTCAGCACCAAGCCAAGGGGTCGCATAGACACACCGCCAATACCAACCAGATGTACATGCTTACCCGGCTGCAGATAGCGCTTTAGTTCTTCGCTTCTATTTTCCATTCAGGTATTCCTCCCGAAGTTCATTCTAACTTATATATTATATAATATGTATCATTTATTTACAACTAGTATTTTACCCAAAAAACAGATACAAACCGGAACGGTGCGATGGAATTCTTTGTCAGGTTTTCAGCAGTTTTCCCACATTTATATGCAGATATTCACTATTTCTTGCATACTTTTCCGTTTACTTATTTGCTTAATCCTAATTTTGTATTTAGTTTTGTTTGTTTCGCGTGGTATTTTGGGGTTTTTACAATCTCTTTTGTGCATTTCAACACTTGACCAATGTATAATATACGTGGTACAATACATAAATCAACCCCACAAGGGGAAATTTAAAGGAGATTCATCATGAAGAAGATTATTGCATTGATCCTGTCTGCACTGATGCTGATGAGCGTATTGTGCGCTTGCGGCAAAACCAGCACAGACGACACCACTGCTGACGGCACTGCTGCAGCAACCGAAGCTGCTTCCCTGAAGACAGCAACTGAGGGTGTTCTGACTATGGCTACCAACGCGGCCTTCCCTCCCTACGAGTACATCGAGGGTTCCGAGATCGTTGGTATCGATGCTGACATCGCAAAGGCTATTGCCGACAAGCTGGGCCTGAAGCTGGAGATCGTTGACATGGAGTTCGACTCCATCATCGAGGCTGTTAAGAGCGGCAAGGCTGACATTGGCCTGGCTGGCATGACCGTTACCGACGAGCGCAAGGAAGACGTTGACTTCACTGACAGCTACGCTACCGGCGTTCAGGTCATTATCGTTACCGAGGATTCCGCTATCACCAGTGTTGACGATCTGTTCGCAGACGGCGCAAGCACCACCATCGGTGTTCAGCGTAACACCACCGGCGACTTGTACACCACCTGGGATCTGGAAGACAAGGGCAAGGCTACCATCGACCGTTACCCCAAGGGCGCTGATGCTGTTCAGGCTCTGAAGACCGGTAAGGTTGACTGTGTTGTTATCGACAACGAGCCTGCTAAGGCATTTGTTGCTGAGAACGAAGGTCTGAAGATTCTGGACACTGAGTACATCGAAGAGCAGTATGCCGGCGCTATGAGCAAGGACAATGCTGAGCTGTTCGAGGCTGTTAACAAGGCTCTGAAGGAGCTGATCGCTGACGGCACTGTTCAGGGCATCATCGACAAGTACATTGTCGCTGAATAATTTATGAAATTAAATACCGGCAAGGGGTTCGGGCAACCGAACCCCTTGCTTATGAACTGTTAAGGAGTAATTCGTATGAAACCAGGTCCTGCTTCACTCTGGCCCGATCTTGCGCCGGAATGGATTCTCTCAGCACCGGAATGGTTTGAGAACCTATGCTTTAAGCTTTATAAATGTTTCCTGTATGACAACCGCTACGAACTGTATATCGAAGGCATCGGCAACACACTGCTTATGACACTGCTTGCTTTGCTCATCGGTATCGTTTTGGGTGTCATCGTCGCTTTGATCCGCGCTTCCTGGGATAAGAACGGAAGCGAGATGCGCGGCATCAGCAAGGCTATTCTTTCCTTCTTCAATAAGATCTGTAATATTTACTTAACTGTTTTCCGTGGCACGCCTGCAATGGTTCAGCTGATGATCTGGTACTTTGTTATTTTTGCAAAGAGCAGAAACGGACTTATGGTTGCCGCTTTTGCCTTCGGTATCAACTCCGGCGCTTATGTAGCCGAGATCATTCGAAGCGGCATTATGTCCATTGACCCCGGTCAAATGGAGGCCGGCCGTTCTCTCGGCTTTGGGTATGTGGCAACCATGCGCCATATCATTCTACCCCAGGCTTTTAAGACTGTACTCCCCTCTTTGGCTAACGAGTTTATCGTTTTGCTGAAGGAGACTTCCGTAGCTGCCTATGTGGGTGTTGCAGACCTGACATATGCCGGCAGCAAGGTGGGCGGTACTTCCTACGAGTACCTTTTCCCGCTGCTGCTGACTGCGATCATGTATTTGGTCATGGTCATGTTCTTCACCAATTTGGTTGGCAGACTGGAAAGGAGGCTCAGAAGCAGTGAACGATAATATTATCATTTCCGCCAGTAATGTAAAAAAGCATTATAATCGTGGCACGATCAAGGCGCTGGACGGCGTCAGCGCAGATATCCGTAAGGGCGAGGTCGTAGTTGTGATCGGCCCTTCCGGTTCCGGTAAATCCACTTTCCTGCGGTGTCTGAACCTTTTAGAGGTTCCCACCGACGGCACAATTTTGTTTAACGGAAGCAATATCACAGATAAGAATGCAAATATCAACCTGCACCGACAAAAGATGGGCATGGTGTTCCAGCATTTTAACCTGTTCCCCCATATGACAATTTTAGGCAACATGACCCTTGCTCCCATCCACCTGCTGCGCAAGTCCAAGGAGGAAGCAGAGGCAAAGGCCATTTCCCTGCTGCGGCGAGTTGGATTGGGTGATCGGGCAAGTGCTTATCCCAGTCAGCTTTCCGGCGGTCAAAAGCAGCGTGTTGCCATTGTCAGAGCCCTGATGATGGAGCCGGAGGTCATGCTCTTTGACGAGCCCACCTCTGCCCTCGACCCGGAAATGGTCGGTGAGGTTCTGGAAGTTATGAAGGAGCTGGCAAGCGAGGGCATGACCATGGTGGTCGTTACCCACGAAATGGGCTTTGCCAAGGAAGTTGGCAGCCGGGTCATTTTTATGGACGAAGGCAAAATCCTGGAGCAAAACACTCCGGAAGCACTATTCAGCAATCCCGAAAATCCCCGTTTGCAGGATTTCCTATCTAAGGTTTTATAAGAAACAATGGCGAGTTGCAGTTTGCAACTCGCCACAGTCTGTCGAAAAACTTGTTTTTTGACAGACTGACAGAGGTCAAAGGAGCCGTCAAGACAAGCAACTGGCACTCGTCGGCGTACAGGTGGTACGGTAGAGTGCGAGTTGCGCAGTAAGTCAAAATGCCTTGCGTAGCAAGCTTTTTTACCCCTCATCCGCCAAAAATCAAAGATTTTTGCCACCTTCCCCCCAAGGGGAAGGCTCTGTTCAAAAAACCTTTTGCTTAACCTGCATTTTGATGGTTGGCGGCTTTTTTGACACTCTGACAGAGGTCAAAGGAGCCGTCAAGACAAGCAACTGGCACTCGTTGGCGTACAGGTGGTACGGTAGAGTGCCAGTTGCGCAGTAAGTCAAAATGCCTTGCGCAGCAAGCTTTTTTACCCCTCATCCGTCAAAAATCAAAGATTTTTGCCACCTTCCCCCAAGGGGAAGGCTCTGTTCAAAAAACTTTTGCTTAACCTGCATTTTGACGGTTGGCGGCTTTTTGACACTCTGAGGACGCGCTGCAAAATGCAACGCGTCCTCAGACTTATTCTGTTCGCAGTGCCACAACAGGATCTTTTTTCGCTGCACTTCTGGAGGGGATAAAGCCTGCAAACACAGACAGCAAAATGCTGATAAACACCAGCACCACAGCCGTCTGCCAAGGCAGGTAGGCACTCAGGTTAGGAATGCCGGTCAAGGCATGGATAATGGCATTGATGGGAATACACAAAAGATAGGTCAATCCCACACCCACGCCACCGGAGGCAGCGCCGATCATTACTGTTTCTGCATTGAACATGTTAGACACATTCTTCTTGGAAGCACCGATGGCACGCAGGATACCGATCTCCTTTGTGCGCTCCTGCACGGAAATCAGGGTGATAACACCGATCATGATGGACGATACCACCAGAGAGATCGCCACAAAGGCGATGAGCACATAGGTAATTGCATTGATGATGGTTGTAACAGAAGACATCATAATGCCTACATAGTCTGTGTACTGGATCTGCTTGATTTCCTCCACGCCCTCATTATAATCGGCAATAACCGCTTCGATCACATCTTTGTTTTCAAAGCTGGAGGCATAGAAGTTCATGGTGGCGGGGTCATCCAGATCCAGCCGACCCAGTTTTACCAAATTATCCTCGTAAGTGCTTTCCGAAAACTCCAAAACTTCGTCATAATACTGGGCGCACTGCTCAGTGGTGTAGCTCCCTATTGCCATGGTAAGGGCACCTGCCAGCTGCTCCGGTGTCATAGCGCTTAACTGCTGGGCAGTTTGGGCAGCAAACTGTGCGCGCACCTGTTCCTCCACAGCCTTGGTAAACAGTTCGGTGATCTCTTCGTCTTCCATAGCCCGGACATAGTCTGTGATCTCATCTTCCCCCATACCGGTCTGCTGAATCGTTGCCTCAATGAGGGATTTTTCCATATCCTCCCGGGTCATATTGGCCATAGCCTGAGTAACAGAAGCATCCAGTTGCTCCTGGCTGGGAATGGACATGATCTTCACATAGGTCTGGGCAAGCTCTGCCTGATTCATACCCTCCACATACGCCCGGAACTGGGTCTGCTTCTGCGCCTCGGTCATAGAGCCGGTATTGGATTGGAAGGGCAAGCCTGTAAGAATATCTGTGTCGGGGTTATCTATCTGCGCCTGAACTGCGGCGCTGTTTCGGGCGTTTTCAATGACATATTCTGTAAGCTTGCTGGTATAGCCAATAGAGCCGGTGATCATGCCGGCAACGGCATCCTCGCTGGGACGGATAATACCGGATACCTTCAGCACCGTTCCATTGTCATACAAATAACGCAAACCAGCTTCTGTATCCCGCAAATCGGCGTAGCCACCGGTTACCGCATCCGGCGTGTAACAATCGCCGGGCAGAATGGTACGGTATTCCAGTTCGCAGATTTCTTCATAGCTCCAGCTTTTACTCTCTACCTGGATGATCTCACCGTTGACGGCAGCTTCCGTAACCCGATTCATTTCTTCTTCAGATTTAAGACCCATTGCATATAAGGTCATATCGTCCACTTCGTTGTTCTCGTCCACAACCAGTACGATTTCGTTGTAGTCATTGGGCCAGCTTCCGTAAAGCAGGTCATACTGTTTTTTCACCAGATCGCTGATCAGGTCGCCGTCCTTTCCCGGCAAAATCTCCTGCCAAAGTTTATACGAGCCCATAGGAGAGGTGCTGGTGAACATGCTGATCATGGGACTGGATTCCGACATACTCATCATGCCCGACATATCCATGCCCACATATTGTGCCATCAGCTCCTGCAGCAGTTTTTGGGAGTCCGATTCAATAATTGCACCGTCCATATTCTTGGTATAGATCAGCAGCTTCAGGTCGTAGGTATACTGGATTCCGCTTAGGGCCTGATACAGTTCCCCTTCTTCATCCTGCAATTTCCCTTCCATGTATTCCTTAAAGGAAATCAGGTCGTTTTCTGTAGTTTCTGTGCTGTTAAGGGCATTGACCAGATCGTACATCAGCGGCTTGGAATACACGCCATCCTTTTCGTGGTTCACCCCGGAAGAAGCAGATTCCAAAAAGGTTGTCATCAGGCTGCCTAAATCCACAGTAGATGCCTCAATAGTCAGTGGATAGGAAGACAGGGTATCTTCCTGCACCGTATTGATATAGGTAGTCATACCCTGAGAAACCGCATAGATCAGGGCAATGCCGATAATACCGATAGACCCGGCAAAGCTGGTCAGGGTCGTCCGGCCGCCCTTGGCAATCAGGTTTTTTAAAGACAGGCCAAAAGAAGTACGCCACTTCATAGATGGCTTCTTCTCCCGCTTGGTTTTTTTCCCGGTCAGTTTTTCTTCTTTGGGTTCCCATGTGCCGGTGAAGGGGTCAGAATCGCTGTGCATCTGACCGTCCAGCATACGAATGGTGCGGGTGGCGTAGGTATCTGCCAGATCCGGATTGTGGGTAACCATAATCACCAGCCGGTCTTTGGAAACCTCCTTCAAGATCTCCATAACCTGCACAGAAGTCTCGCTGTCCAGCGCACCGGTGGGTTCGTCCGCCAGAATAATATCCGGATTGTTCACCAGCGCACGGGCAATGGCAACCCGCTGCATCTGTCCGCCGGACATCTGCGCAGGGCGTTTACGCAACTGGTCTGCAAGACCCACACTTTCCAGCGCCTGTATTGCCCGTCTGCGGCGTTCTGCCTTTCCCACGCCGGAAAGGGTCAGCGCCAGCTCCACATTTTGTAAAACACTCTGATGGGGAATCAGGTTGTAGCTTTGGAACACGAAGCCAATGGAATGGTTACGGTAAGCATCCCAATCCCGGTCCTTAAAATCCTTTGTGGAGCGGCCGTTAATGACCAAATCGCCCTGGGTGTACTGGTCCAATCCGCCTACAATATTCAAAAGTGTTGTCTTACCACAGCCGGAAGGACCTAAAATCGCCACAAATTCACTTTGACGGAACTTTAGATCAATTCCCCGCAGGGCATGCACCGTGCCGTTTCCGGCAGGATAGTCCTTCTTAATATTTTTAAGCTCCAGCATAATTCTTGCTCCTTTGCAATCATGCATATTTCTTAGCAGTTTACATTATAGCAAGCTTGCCCGGCAATTGCATTAATTTTTCGTAAATATTTGGGACTTTTATAAGTATTTTTCCAGTTTGACTTTTTCCAATGGGGGATATATACTTTAAATAACCTATTGCAAAGGGGTTTTTCGGTGTGTTCACGCAAACAAAAGCGCTATGCGATTCTTTCTTAAAAGTGGGTATTCCCAGTTTTGATCTGATTGTATACCATAACGGGCAGTGTGTTCTGCGGTATCTGGACGGCTACGCTGACCCGGAGAACAAGATTCCGCTCAGAGGCACAGAAAAATATCATATTTACTCCTGTTCCAAGCCAATCACCTGCACCGCGGCAATGCAGCTTTGGGAAAAAGGACTATTCTCCCTGGAGGATAGGCTTTCGGACTACATTCCCGAATTTGCCAATATGACAGTACAGACAGAAACCGGGGTAAGACCTGCATCAAAGCCGATTTTGCTCCGCCACTTGTTTGAAATGACCTCTGGAATTATCCCTAATATGCAAACTCCCGAGCTGCAAGCTTATTATGCCTCTACCGATTATCGTTGCCCCACCGTGGAAACTGTGCGGAAATTTGCCAAAACACCTCTGGCCTTTGATCCGGGCGAAAGCTGGAAATATGGTCTTAGCCACGATGTACTGGCAGCGCTGGTGGAGATTCTCTCCGGGCAAAAATACGAAATCTATGTAAAAGAGCATATTTTTGATCCCCTGGGAATGGAAAATACCGACTTTCTCCACGATGAAACGGATTGGGCCGGGTTTGCAAACCACTATTCTTACGATGCAACCGCCCAGGTCTACCGCCCTCTTTGGAAGAATACCTATCGCCCCGGAAAAGAATATGCCAGTGGCGGAGCAGGCTGCGTATCTACCGTAGATGATTATATTAAGTTCCTGGAGGCACTGCGCAAGGGAGATTCCATCCTGCAAAAAGAAACCGTCCGCTTCCTGGGAACAGACCGGCTGACAGAGCAGCAACGAGCCTCTTATATTTACAGTACGGCAGATACCGGCTACGGACTGGGCGTGCGCGCTCCCAGAGCGGGCAGTAAACGCACGGAATTTGGCTGGGATGGCGCAGCAGGTGCTTTTGCATCTGTTGACCTTGTAAATAATATAACCTTCTTCTTTGCCCAGCACACCCGCAGCTCCCCGGTAAAGCCCCATCTGCCATTTTTGTATGATGCAATTATCGCAGATATAAAAGGCGAAACCGTGCAGTTGCCTACCGTTATTTAAAAAAGAAGGGCGCGTTGCAAAATGCGCAAAATCTCTGTTAGAATCTGTAGGGGCGATTAAAAATCGCCCGCGGGCGGTCAATGACCGCCCCTACATCCACAGGATGTAGGCAATTGCCTAATTTTAGGGCGCGTTGCATAATTTTGCAACGCGCCTTTCTTTGCTTATTATTTAATTACATCGCAACCCATATAGGGACGCAGGACCTCGGGAACAAGGATAGAGCCGTCCGGCTGCTGATAAGTTTCGATGATTGCCGCCAGCACACGGGGCGTTGCAATACCGGAACCGTTCAGGGTGTAAGCCACTTCGCGCTTGCCCTCGGCAGTGATATACTTAATATTTGCCCGTCGTGCTTGATAGTCGGAGAAATGTCCAACAGAGGAGACCTCCAGCCAGCGCTTTGCACCGGGTGCATACACTTCAATATCGTAGCAACGGCCATACTTGTCGCCCATATCACCGGTGCAAAGATCTACCACACGATACTGCAGCTTCAGATCCTGAATGATCTTCAGACAGTCAGCCAGCAGATCAGCAAGCTCTGCATCCTTCATCTGCGGCTCGCAAACCTTCACCAGCTCAACCTTATGGAACTCGTGCACCCTCTGCAGGCCACGGGTGTCCTTACCTGCGCTGCCTGCCTCTCTGCGGAAGCAGACGGTGTAGCCGCAGCGGTACTGGGGCAGCTCGCCTGCCTTAAAGGTCTCATTTGCGAAGCAGCCGGTCAGCGGTACTTCTGCGGTAGGAATCAGCCACAGGTCATCCAGTGCAGCCTTATACTGCTCTGCACTGAACTTCGGCAGATGTCCGGTATAAGTCAAAGTCTGGGAAGAAACCATGTGGGGAGGTGTAATTTCCAAATACTTCTCGCCATGGAGCTTCAGGCCGTAGGAAACCAGTGCCCGAAGCAACTGGGAGCCCTTGCCCTTGAACAGCGCAAACATAGCGCCGGAAATCTTGCTGGCAGCCTCGTTGTCCAGAATATTCAGTTCCTTGCCGATCTCCCAGTGAGGCTTGGGATCTTCCACAGCACACTTATAGTAGTCCTCACATTCTTTCACAACCACGTTGTCATTTTCATCCTTGCCTTCGGGAGCATCCTCATCAGGGAAGTTGGGAATATCCCACAGCAATTCCTTGCAAGCGGCTTCCATCTCGCCCATTGCCTTTTCCTTTTCTGCGATCTCATCACGCAAAGCTCGCTTGTCATCCACAGAGATCTCCCGATCCTTATTCCAGGCATTTCTCTTTGCACGCAGCTCGTCCAGCTCGGTCTTAGCCTTTTTCACAGCAACCAGCGCCTGCTCCAGATCGTCGATCTTGGAAACATCGTAACCCTTCCGTGCAATAGAGCGCTTCACAGACTCCTTATCTCTCAAAACCAGATTTTGATCAATCATTTGTTACAGCCCTTTCGTGGTAATAATGGGTATATTATACAACTGCTTTTCTATTTTGACAATATAAATTTACAAAAAGAAAAAGATTTCGTTTTATCTGTTCGGATCGGGGTGATTTGCTTGACTTTTTTTATCAATTATGATATGTTTTTCTTGTGAAAATGGGGCATATGTCGTATCCTTTGGGCATCTGTCCTGTTTTGCAATTTATTATTCTTTTTTAGGAGGAACCTACAAATGAAAAAGATCCTTGCACTGGTCATGGCTATGGTCCTGGTTTTGGGGCTGTGTGCATGCGGCCAGAACGGCGGCACCGCTGCTGACATGAGCGACCTGAAGGTCGGCTTTATCTTCCTGCACACCGAGCAGTCCACCTATGATAAGAACTTTATCGATGCTGCTGTTGCTGCTTGCGACGAGCTGGGTGTTAAAATGGTTCAGAAGACCGACATCCCCGAGTCCAATGCGTGCTATGAAGCCGCCGTTGAGCTGATCGAAGTTGAAGAGTGCGACATTATCTTCGCTGACTCCTTCGGCCACGAGTCTTTCCTGATGCAGGCTGCTGAGGAATATCCCGAGGTTCAGTTCTGCCACGCTACCGGCACGCAGGCGCACACCGCAGGTCTGGATAACTTCCACAATGCATTCGCTTCCATCTACCAGGGCCGTTATGCTGCTGGTGTGGTTGCAGGTCTGAAGCTGAACGAGATGATCGCTGCTGGCGAGATCACCGCTGAAGAAGCTAAGATGGGTTATGTAGGCGCATTTACCTTTGCTGAGGTTATGTCCGGCTACACCTCCTTCTACCTGGGCGCAAAGTCCGTTTGCCCCTCTGTAACTATGGATGTTAAGTTCACCGGCTCCTGGTATGACGAGACCAAGGAAAAGGCTGCTGCTGAAGCTCTGATCGAGGGCGGTTGTGTTCTGATCAGCCAGCACGCTGACTCCATGGGCGCTCCCACCGCATGTGAGAACAAGGGCGTTCCCAACGTTTCCTACAACGGTTCTACCGCTGCTGCTTGCCCCGAGACCTTCCTGATCTCTTCCCGCATCGACTGGACTCCTTACTTCAAGTATATGATCACCCAGGTTGCCAACGGCGAGGCTATCGCTACCGACTGGACCGGCACTCTGGAGACCGGCTCTGTTAAGCTGACCGAGCTGGGCAAGAATGTTGCTGCCGGCACCGAAGAGAAGCTGGAAGAAGTGATTGCCGGTCTGAAGGACGGCTCTATCAATGTATTTGATACTGCTAACTTCACCGTAGGCGGCGAGCCTCTGACCACCTACAAGGCTGATGTCGACACCGATGCCGCCTTTACTCCCGACACCGAAGCTATTGTAGACGGTATCTTTATGGAATCCGAGTTCCGCTCCGGTCCCTACTTCGATGTACGCATTGACGGCATCACTCTGCTGGACGAGAACTACGGCTAATCTCAACTAAACAAATAAGGCGGAGCAAGCCTGCGCTTGCCCCGCCTTATGTTCTAGTTTTGAACAGCGGGTTATGCCCCATAACCCGGTCTTGAGAACTGGAAAAGGAGGCTTTTTTCTTGGAAAAACAACCGGCTATTGAACTGAAAAACATCACAAAAACCTTTGGCGCAAAGGTCGTAGCAAACAAAAATGTCTGCCTGACCGCATACCGGGGCGAAATCCTGTCCATTTTGGGCGAGAACGGCAGCGGCAAAACCACCCTGATGAACATGATCTCCGGCATCTACTATCCGGACGAGGGACAGATCTTCATTGGCGGTGAAGAAGTTACCATTGCTTCTCCCAAGGACGCCTTTGATTACAAGATCGGTATGATCCACCAGCACTTCAAGCTGGTAGATGTGTTCACCGCCACGGAGAACATTGTACTGGGTCTTGAGGAAAAGCCTTATGATCTGAAAAAATTTGAAGAAAAGATCCGGTCTATCAGCGCCCAGTACGGCTTTGATATTGACCCGGGCAAAAAGATCTATGACATGTCCGTTTCGGAAAAGCAGACCGTTGAGATCATCAAGGTGCTCTACCGGGGCGCTGACATTCTGATTTTGGACGAGCCTACCGCAGTTCTCACGCCCCAGGAAACACAGAAGCTTTTTGCGATCCTGCGCCGTATGCGTGAGGACGGCAAGTGCATTATCATCATTACCCATAAGCTCCATGAGGTTCTCAGCCTTTCTGATAGGGTATCTGTTCTGCGGAAGGGTGAGTATGTGGGCACTGTAGATACCTGCCAAACCAACGAATCTGAGCTGACAGAAATGATGGTTGGCAAGAAGGTTGCCCTGAATATCGACCGCTCTGAGCCCCGGGACCCTCAGGACCGTCTGGAGGTTCATAATATTTCCTGCATCAACCGGCAGGGTGCAACCGTCTTGGATAACATTTCCTTTACCGCCCGCAGCGGTGAAATCTTAGGCATTGCCGGTATTGCCGGTTCCGGTCAGCGAGAGCTGCTGGAGTCCATTGCCGGTCTGCAAAAGCTGACCCAGGGCGATATTCTTTATCACAATCCCAAAACCGGTCAGGTTGACGATCTGCGCAACAAAACGCCCATTCAGATCCGGGATCTTGGCGTGCGGCTATCCTTCGTTCCGGAGGACCGGCTGGGCATGGGCCTTGTTGGCAACATGGACATTGTGGATAATATGATGCTCCGCAGCTACCGTAAGGGCAAGAGCATGTTCCTGGAGCGGAAAAAGCCCAAGGATCTGGCGGAGCGCATCATTCGGGATTTGGAAGTTGTAACCCCCAGCGCCTCCACACCGGTGCGCCGTCTATCCGGCGGTAATGTACAGAAGGTGCTGGTTGGCCGTGAAATTGCTTCTGCACCGAAGGTATTGATGACCGCTTATCCTGTCCGCGGTTTGGATATCAACTCCTCTTACACCATCTACAACCTGCTCAATGAGCAGAAGGAAAAGGGCACTGCCGTAATCTTCGTTGGTGAAGATTTGGATGTACTGCTGGAGCTGTGCGACCGGATATTGGTCATTGGCTCCGGTAAGATCACAGGCTTGGTAGATGCCCGTACCGCTACCAAAGAACAGATTGGTCTGTTAATGACCAAGTCTGACGCTATGCATACACAGGAAGGAGGCGACACCAGTGGCAGCGAATCTTAAAAAACATCATGAACCCCTGATCCACATCGCCAAGCGAGATAACCTTTCCAATGCACGGGCATGGCTGATCCGGGTGGGCGCGATCCTGCTGGGCTTCCTGGTGATCGGCATTCTCTCCTCCCTGCTTACCGGCGCTACTGTTAAGGAAGGCTACCAAATCATGTTCAAGGGCGTATTCGGTAAGCTCTTGGAAGGCAAAACCACCCTGTTGTGGCGTTTCCTGCAGCAAACTGCAATTTTACTGTGTCTTTCCTTGGCTGTAACCCCTGCCTTCCGTATGCGGTTTTGGAACTGCGGTGCAGAAGGTCAGGCTTTGATCGGCGGTCTGGCCGCTATGATATGCATGATTGAGCTCGGTGATAAGGTACCCAACGGTGTGCTGATTTTGATCATAGCCGCTGCCAGCATTGTAGCCGGCGCAATTTGGGGACTGATCCCTGCGTTGTTCCAAGCCCAGTACCGGACGAATGAAACCCTGTTCACCCTGATGATGAACTATGTAGCAACCCAGATCGTTGCCTACTATGTTTATGTAACCGGCTCCGGCTCCGGTATTATCAAGCCTGTTAAGACCGGCAATCTGCCTATAATCCTAGATCAGAAATATCTTTTGAATATTCTCATCGTTACCGCTTTAATGATCGGTTCTTACATCTATCTGAAATACAGCAAGCACGGCTACGAGATCTCCGTGGTGGGTGAAAGTCAGAACACCGCCCGTTATGTGGGTATCGATGTAAAGAAGGTCATTATCCGTACTATGGCAATTTCCGGCGCTATTTGCGGTGTTGCCGGCATGCTGCTGGTAGCCGGTACAGACCACTCCATTAACACCAACACCGTTGGCGGTCAGGGCTTCACCGCTATTATGATCTCCTGGCTTGGTCAGTTCAACCCCTTCATTATGGCGCTGATGTCCGGTCTGGTTACCTTCCTGCAAACCGGCGCCGCCAAGGTAGCAGACAGCTTCCGTCTGAACAGCGCTTATGCTGATATCGTTTCCGGTATTGTGATTTTGTTCCTGGTTGGCTGTGAGTTCTTCATTCAATATACAGTTAAATTCCGCCACAACAAGAAAGGGGGATCTGCAAAATGAATATGTTTATTGCATTTATCAGTTCTTCGATTCCCTTAGGCGTTCCCCTTTTGTATGGCTCTACCGGTGAAATTATCACCGAAAAGTCCGGTCATTTGAACCTGGGTATTCCCGGCATTATGTATGTTGGCGCAATTAGCGGTGTGATTGGCGCATTTCTGTATGAAATGGCCTGCGATGCAGCAAAGGTTGCCATCAACCCGTTTTTGGGTATTCTGATCCCCTTGCTGTGTGCCATTTTGGGTTCTGTGGTAATGGGTCTGATCTACAGCTTTATGACTGTTACCCTCCGGGCAAACCAAAATGTTACTGGCTTGGCTCTGACCACCTTTGGCATTGGCCTTGGCAACTTCTTTGGAAGCTCCCTGACCAAGCTGACCGCCAGCGATCTGCCGATCATTGCACTTACCCGTACCAGCGCCCTTTACCGCACAGCACTTCCCTTTGCGGATGATCTGGGCTGGTTTGGACAGATCTTCCTGTCCCATGATTTCCTTACCTACTGTGCTGTAGCAATCGCACTGGTTGCGGCTTTTGTATTAAACCGCACCCGCGTAGGCCTGAACCTGCGTGCTGTCGGTGAAAACCCTGCCACCGCAGATGCAGCCGGTATCCGCGTTGTCCGGTATAAGTATTTGGCAACCAGCATCGGCAGTGCCGTCGCCGGTCTTGGCGGACTGCAATATGTTATGGCATACGCCAACGGCGTGTGGTCCAACAATGCCTTTGGCGACCGTGGCTGGATGGCTATTGCACTGGTTATTTTTGCCCTGTGGAAGCCCACAATGGCAATTTGGGGTTCTTTCCTGTTCGGCGCACTTTGTAATGCCAACAACTACATTCGTGGCTTAGGTACTGCTACCCAGGAGCTGTTCAAGCTGCTGCCCTATGTGGTAACCCTGCTGGTTCTGATTATTACCAGCATGCGCAAAAAGCGCGAGCATCAGCCTCCGGAAAGTCTGGGTCTGAATTACTTCCGCGAAGATCGATAACAAAAGCAAACGAGCCTGTTGCAGAGAACTTGCAACAGGCTCGTTTTATGGCTTTTTAATTATTCTTCTGTAGGGAAGCTATAGCGGGCCTTGTACCGGTCGAATTCCTCAGTAAACTGTGCACTTTCCTGCAGCTTACCACCCTTCAAGGCATTGAGGTATTCGTGGGCATCCATCTTACCCTCTGCACCCTGCAGCATCTCAACAGCAATGTTGGAACAATGGTCAGCGCTTCGCTCGTACGCAGTAAGCAGATCCTCCAAAACAAAGCCGTACTCTACGGTACAAAGGCCGTTTCGCAGCCGCTGCACATGGCGGGATTTTACTTCCTTCACCAATACATCCACCACCTGCTCCTGAGGTTCTACCTCCCTTGCAGATGCCATATCCTTATGGACAAAAGCATGGATGGTATTTTTCATAGTCGTCAAAACTGCATCTTCCAAAACCGCCAGTTCTTCCTGTGCCTTTTGGGAGAATACAATTTGCTTCTCGTTCATTTCTCTGGCAGCCTTGGCAATGGTCCATGCATGGTCGCCAATTCGCTCAAAATCAGAAATGGTATACAGCAAGGTATGGAGCAAGCGACCGTCCTTTGTGGACAGGGGCTTGGAAGACAGCTTCACAAGGTAAGTGCCCAAGGCATCCTGATAGCGGTCTGTCTCATTTTCCAGCTCCTTGACCTGCGCCAGAACTTTTTCGTCGAAATTTCGGGTCAGGCCAATGGCCAACTCCGTAGCCTGATGGGCCTTTTGTGCCATAACGGTGGCAATCTCCTGAGCCCGCTGTACCGCAACTGCTGGGGTTGCCAGCACACGCTCGTCCAGCAGCTCCGTTTGCTGAACCACACCCTGTCTGGGAATTACCAAATACGCAAGTTTTACCAGCAGCTTATTCATAGGCAGCAGCAGTGCTGTTGCAGCCAGGTTAAAGCCGGTGTGGATCACAGAAATATTCCATGCTGCCACAGTGTCTCCCAGGAAGCTCCAGGGAGCAAACAGGCCAATGCCGTAGAACACAACGGCAAAAATCAAAACACCCACAATGTTAAACAGCAAATGCACAACCGCTGTACGGCGGGCATTGCGGGTCGCACCGATCGAGCCCATGATGGCTGTGATACAAGTACCGATGTTCTGTCCCAAAATAATGGGGATCGCTGCACCGTAGGTTACCGCGCCGGTAACGCACAAACCCTGCAAGATACCCACAGAGGCAGAAGAAGACTGGATCAGTGCAGTCAGGGCAGCCCCAAAGATAATGCCCACAACGGGATTGGAGAACGAGATCATCAGGTCTGCAAACCATACTTCCTCCTTCAAAAATGCCATGGAATCGCTCATCAGGTCCATACCGGTCATCAACGCCATGAATCCCAGCATGATGGTACCCACACCCTTTCGCTTTTCCGATCCGCCCATAAACAGCACAATGCCGAAAATGCCGATCAGCGGCGCCAAGGTGCTGGGCTTAAAGAACTGGATCAGGAAGCTGTCGCCCTCCAAGCCGGACAGGGACAAAATCCATGCAGTAACGGTTGTACCCACATTGGAACCCATGATAACGCCCACAGCTTGCTGCAAAGTCATAATACCGGAGTTAACAAAGCCCACCACCATCACTGTGGTCGCGGAGGAAGACTGGATCACGGCTGTGGCAGCTGCGCCCAACAGGAAGCCCTTCCATACTGTGCCGCTCATTTTGGCAAGAATGGTCTGTAACTTACCGCCGGCTTGTCGTTCCAGAGATTTACCCATGACATCCATGCCGAACAGGAACAAGGCCAAGCCGCCAAGCAAGGATATAATGTTAAAGATGTATGTCGCCATTGCATCCTCCTTTATCTGTATTTCATTGGTTTGTTTTCATTAGAGTTGTTTTGTTTCCAAACTACCCTTATTTTATTATAACAGAGCAAATTTCAAATGCAAGAAGGTATAATTCATAATGTTTTTTTATTATATCCACCTCCTCTTAGTTTTTTGCACAAAAACAGATAGCTGTAAGGGCACTCTCACAGCTATCTGTTTTCCTTTTATTATTTTTTCTTGTACAGCAAAGCACCAATTCCCATAATTGCAGCAAACACGATCAAATACCACAGGCAACCCCAGCCATGGCTGAGAATGCAGGCGATCACCATAAACACACAGCCGCATACTGTGAGAATCGGCATAACAAAGCGCCGCAAAATATTTAGCTGCTTTTCCTTTCGAATCCACTGAACCATAATAGGGATATACATCAGGTAAATGGTGATAATGGGAAGCTCTGAAGAATCAAAGGCGTACTTCCCTGCCCAAGAGGCAAGATTTGCACCGTAGAAATACAAGAACCAGCCGCTTACCAGCAAAAGCGCAATGACTGCTGAGTTATGGGGCATATTGGTATGACTGTCGATCTGACCAAACATTTTAGGGGCAGGACCTTGCTTGCGGGCAGCCAAAGAATACATGCCCCGACTGCAAGCGAGCATTAAACCGTTTGTTGTTCCCAGGCAGGAAATCACAACAAACAAATTTAGAACATTGCCAAAGAAAGATCCAAAAATATTGGTAAATGCCACTGCTGCACCGCTTTGAATCAGCTGGTCATTGGTAGCACCGCCGGCGACGCCAATATAGTACAGAATATATACTGTCGCAATAATCATGCCGCCAATGAGCAATGCCCGGGGCAGATTCTTCTTAGAGTCCTTGATCTCCGCATTGATGGAGGTGGCAATGATCCAACCTTCGTAAGCAAAAGCCGTAGCGCAGACCGCTGCCAGCAAGGGGTTCTTCACCGCCGGCACATGTGCCTTGGTAACAAAATTCTCTACCATGGTGCCATTGCTGCTAACCAATCCATACAGCACACCGGCAATCGCAATCAGTCCTAAGGGAATCAGCTTAATAACCGTAGTGGTGGTTTGGAACTTACCTGCCAGCTTGGGAGACAGGGCATTGAGGGCATAAATTCCACACAAATAGAACAACGCCAGTGCCATACATTCCGGACCGACGAGACAGCCGCCCTGATCTGCAGAAATGGTCATGGGGAAATTGGGGTTTGCTGTGGTCAAAAACACTAAGGTGTATCGGGCAGAAGCCCATGCCAGCACAGAGGTCATGGACGGCAAATAAATGGTAGTTGTAAACCAGCCCATAAAATAGCCGTATTTTGGCCCAACCGTTGCTTCTGCATAGTCTATCAGGCCGCCGACCCGCTCATAACGCTGACTCAGAAAAGAAAAGGTCAGCAGGCACACCAGCATAATCAAGCCGCCGATGACCCATGCCAAAATACCCAGTGGCATATCGCCACCAGTCTTTTCCAAAACGGTCTGCGCCTTAAAAAAGACACCAGAACCGATTACAATACCTGCCACCATGCAGATAGCAGTAAATAAGCCATATTTTCGTTCCAATTTGTTTTCCATATATCCATCATACTTTCCTAAATTCGCGGGAAACCCTTCCTATCATACACTGAATGCACGCCATCTGTCCAGCTTTATTTTTCACTTTGCACCCCATTGATGGAAAAACTCCCGGAATACTCATCATGAAGGAGCCGCAGGGCAGAAAGTGCCCTTTCCCAGTAGTCTCGGAGCAGTGAGAACCAGTGTCTCAGCCGAACTGCAGTACAGGTTTCACAGGGATACGTGTCACTGTCTTGATCTGACAGAATCTCCTCAATGGTATCCGCACAATGCCGCTTGTATGGAACGATCAGATCGGGCAGTTCGTGATGAATTCGATGGCAGTGCTCACAGAACAGCCTTCTTACGATCAGGGTGATCTTTGATCCATCCGTATTCCGCAGCGCACGTTTTCGACTCCCAACTACTTTGAGAACGCGGCCGCAATGTGGACAATGAGGAGTCTCACTGCTCCTTACATAAAAGAATTATCGGAATTGCTCTTGAGTTCCTGACCATAAGCATGAACAATGATTCTGTCTAAGATCAAAGAGAGTTCCTAGTATCGTGGTGGG
>JAZRNS010000066.1:0-11877 GCA_045648245.1 Faecousia sp.
ACGTGAAAGTTCGATAGAACTGCATAACCACCGAAAACTACGTCATTGCGAGGAGCGGAGCGACGTGGCAATCCGTTTTCTAAAAACCGCGTGATTACCGGAATATATTTGGCCAGAGCAAGTCATCGACCTACATCCACCACCGAAAATGTATTCCTATAAAAAGAAAGGGTCTGTTGCAAAATTTTGCAACAGACCCTTTTGGATACTTAAGGATTATTCGCCTTTTCTGCGAGCAGCCAGGTCGTCATTCATTTGTGCCATGGTCTTCTTATCCAGATTGTAGATCAGAGCCAGGCCAATGAACTGCAGCACTGCACTAAACATATACAGACCGGCAACCAGCCAGCACATGTTATAGGAAGTGGCAGCACTCTGCCCACCGGTACCCAGGTCAGAAACATAACCCAAAGCGCCCATGATCAGCAGAACGACGGAAGGACCGACACCCTGTGCCAGCTTACGAAAGAAGGAGTGCAGGGAGTAGACAGTGCCCTCCTCACGCTTACCGGTCTTCCATTCGTTGTAATCGATTGCGTCAGCCATCAGCGCCCAGGATACGCAGGTGTAGATGCCCATGCCCATGCCAAACAGAACCAGACCTGCCAGATAAACGACCAGGGACAGGCTTTTGTCAGCGATTAGGGGGAAGGAGAGCATTACCAAGCCGCCGATCAAAGAGACGACGGTACCGGCAACAGAAGATTCCTTCTTACCAAACTTGTTAACGATCTTTTTAATGAAGGGCATAAACAGCAGCATGGGCAAAAAGCCGATCATTTGCACCACACCGGAAAGCTGTGCCATACCGAAGTAAGTGGCAAACATAATGGTAACGGCGGTGGTAGCGGCGTTCATACCCAGGAACATACCCATAGCGGCCAAAGTTGCACCCACAGCGGGGCGGTTCTTCAGGAAGTTGCCGAAAGCCTTAATGACATTAAACTTTGCACCATCTTCACCGGCCTTAACGGAGTTCTCGTCCACACGGATGGTGATGTTCTTGAGCATGAACTGGAAGCAAATAAAGCCAATCAAACGCATCAGCAGGGCGGCCCAGAAAACACGCTCTCCCAACAGGGTCTGCACCTGAACGCCGGTTTCCTCGTTGATCAGAGGTGTGCCGTCGGCATTGAACTGCTTCTGCCAGATCAGCATGGGCAGCAGGATGTTCGGCAGCAGATTGCCGATCATAGAGCCGATGCTGCGCCAAGTGGACAGCTGTGCGCGCTCGCCTGCATCTTCTGTAACCAAAGACAGCATAGAGCCGTAGGGAACATTTGCAACGGTGTAAGCTGCATCCCAAATAATATAACCAAGGATGAACAGCATTGCCTTAATTACAACAGGGGCATTGGGGAAGGGGAGAAAAACGGCGGCACCGGCTACCAGCAAACCGCAGGAGCCGATAAAGATGTACTGCTTGAATTTACCCCGTTTATACTGCCGCCTGTCGGCGTCAATCATAGAACCGATCATGGGGTCGTTGATTGCATCCCAGATCTGTACAACCAGCAGCAGTGCAGACAGCAAACCGGTTTCCAACATCATAAAGACCAACCAGAAGGTTTGAACGGTGCCTTTCAAGGCAAAACTCATGTTACAGCCTAAGTCTCCGGCAGCGTATGCGATTTTATCTCGCATACCGAACTTCCGGTAACGCTTGGCATCCAATTTGGGGGCTTTTTCCATAAAATATCCTCCTTATATGTGCGCAGGTAACGCCTGCCGCAGTTACCTTTAGTATATAGCAAAACAGAAAAAGAATCCAGTTGCAAATAATGGAAATAGGCACTTTGAAGTGCAGAAAATGACACCCGTTTTTTGTGGAAAATATACAAAAGCGTACACGGCATGGAGAAAATTGCTGTCAGATAGGTACCGACCAAAGACAGCGCAGAGAAAGAACAAAGCGCCTGCAATCGGTGAGATTGCAGGCGGACTTTAAGACATGGCTGGAGAAAGTAAATATTGAGGGCTTCCGTCTGGAGGAAATTCCCTAATTTTCAACTTTCTATTTTGAATTGCATAATTTGCTGAGCGATAGTGCAGTTTTGGGCATAAGGGCAGCCGTCAAAGCTGCAACCCACATCTGTAACGGTATCGTCTTCCAGCTCCACCGAAACCATGCGGCTTGCGTCGATAGTGCGGCAGTAGCCACTAAAAAACAGTTCTTTTTCCAAGGTTATTCCTCCTCCAGCAGGGCAAAGCCCATGGGCTTCAATACGCCGGATTCTAAGTTATGGCTATACAAAACCGGGCAGGGGGGAAGTTCCCAATTTTCTTTAGATCGGTTTACATAAATCTTTAATTTTTCCCGGTTGAAGCCGATCTTGCCGTGGTCGGCACAGAAGAACGAAAGGTTACTACCCCGCAAAGCAGGGTGCTTGCGCAACTTGCCCAGCTGACGGAAGTGGGCAAGAAGGGCACTGTCTTCCTGACCCCAGGGATAGGGGCGGCGGTTAAAGGGATCTTTGCAGCCTTCCATGCCCGCCTCGTCGCCATAGTACAGACTGGGCGCACCGGGGAGCATATACTGCAGGAAGGATGCCATGCAAAGCCGCAGCTTTGCCAGCTGCATATCCTTTGCATTCAAGAACCGCCAGGCGTTTTCCTCCCGTGTGCCGTCAAAATCGTCCACAAGAGCGGTTAGGATTCTGGGCGTATCGTGGCTGCCCAGCAAATTCATGTTGCAGGGAACGACCTGCGGCGGGTAGTTTTCTAAAATGGACAAGACCGTATGGCGCAGAGCCTGTCCGTCGTCCAGTTCCTTGATAAAATTTAAGATTGCTGTACGGAAGGGGTAGTTCATACAGCTATCCAATGTGCCGTCTACAAAGTAACGGCGGCGGATGCCGTAGGCGATTTTGTGGGAAGCATCCTCCCAAACTTCACCAATTACCAGTCCGTCCGGTCGAATCTGCCGTACCCGGTCTTTTAAAAGCTTCAAAAATTCGTTGGGCAGCTCGTCAGCCACATCCAAACGGAAACCGTCTGCACCGGCTCTCAGCCAGTGGGCAACCACGCTGTCCTCTGCCAAAATCACATACTCTAAAAATCCCGGATCCATTTTCTTTACGGTAGGCAGGGTATCGAAACCCCACCAACTGTGATAGGTGTCCGGGTACTTCTGAAAATCGTACCAGCTATAATATGGGGAGTCCGGGGAACAGTAGGCACCCTTACCGCCGAAATTACCGAATTTGTCAAAGTACAGGCTGTCTGCTCCGGTGTGGGAGAAAACTCCGTCCAAAACCACGCGGATTCCCAGCTTATGGGCGGCGGAACAAAGGTTTTTAAAGTCCTCCATTGTACCCAGCATAGGGTCAGGAGTCTTATAGTCGCCGGTGTCATAGCGGTGGCTGGAAAAGCTTTTGCAGATGGGATTCAGATACAAAATATCCGTACCCAAAGATGCAATATAGGGAAGCTTTTGTGTAATACCCCGGAAGTTGCCGCCGTAGAAATCATTGTTCAGAACTTCCCCTTTTTCCGTAGGCTGCCAGGACACTTCTTCATTCCAGCTTTCATGAACGGTATAAGGAGTGAGCTTGCCGGTCAGATCGCAGTCGCCAACCTTATGGAAACGGTCGGGAAATACCTGATAAATCACAGCGCCTTTTGCCCAGTCCGGTGTGGTAAAGTCGGCAGGGATACAGGACACCTGCCAGCAGCCGCCGTCTTCCATGTTGGTGCTGTCGCCTTGCTTAAACAGACGGAAGCTGCTATCTGCCTTGTAGACCACAAAGTGGTAAAAATACAGTCCCGGCTGGCGGAAGGAAAACGCACCCCGAAAAATATGATAGTTTTCCCAGGTATCCACGCAGGTCATAGGGACAGTGAAGGCGTAGCTGCCGTCCTCCCAAGTAAAAATGCATTCTGTACCGATTACCGGAACAGTAACCGGAATATGAATGTGCAAAATGCATTCTTCGCCCGGTGTCAGCGTGCCAAAGGGCGTTTTGTATTCGGTTTTCTTGGAGTCGAACAAAATGCGCATAGGGTACTCCTGCTTACTTTGTAATGTTGCAGGGGAGGGTGCAGACCCTCCCCCTTAGATTAAACTCTGTTCCAATGATAGCATTGGGGTAAAGCAAATGTGTAAACCTGTTTCTCGGAAAGCAAGGTCAATGCCCAGGAATCTGTGCTGTGGCAGCTAAGGTCATCGGGTAGCGCAAACTCTGCAAAGGGCAAAAGCTGCGTCAAAACTTCTTCTATGTCTTCTGCACCGGCAATGGCATAGACCTGTTGCACACCGGAGTTCTTCAGAATTTCTGCAATTTTCAAAACGCCTTGGGTATATTCCTCCCGGGCATTGGGGATAGATCCTGCCTTCACCTCTTGCACGAAATTGCCGCCGTGGACAATAATCTGAGGCTTGACAGTCTCAATAATTTTTTGCAGATAGGGGTAGTGGTTGGAGCGGGTATTTCCTACCCACAAAAGCTTTTTGTGGGAGTCGGTGAGGAATGCCTCCGGTAGCTGCAAATCCTGCCCTAAGAATTCTTCCACCAGCTTTTCATCTTCCTGTTTTTGCCAAATCCTGTTAAATGTACGCATAGTGTAGGGCAGATGACTGCCGTCCATATAGGAGAAATTTGTTTCGTCCTCAGAGTCGTACATGGAAAAGCTGCAGTTGAAATTGTCGCCCTGACACTTAGACAGATGCAGTACCTCACAGGCACAGTAAACACTGGCACCATGACCCACCAACAGAATGTCTTCCGTAGGCGCAAGGGCGTCAAGACCTGCCTGAATTCTGGTGCATATGTCTTCGGGAGATTCAGGCTGCAGACCCCACCAGGGATAGGGCAGAGTGGCTTCCGGGTCGATATAGCGGAATTTTTCCCGAATCTGTTCCAGCGTCAAACCGGTAAAATTGGCGGTAGATTCTTTTGTTTTTACAATCTCACGGATGGGCGCCCATGGTACGATCAAAGAGCCGGTCTGTTCTGCAATGGCCTGTGCCGTTTCCAGAGCCCGGGCAAAGGGTGAGGAATAAATTTTTCCGGAAAAACCCAAAGATCTCAAGTGCGCACCCAGGTAGGAGCCTTGCTCCCGTCCCATGGGGGACAGGGGCGGGTCTCCTTTGGGGAATTGGGCATCGCCCCCGATGCCCCAGTCTAAAACCTGTCCGTGTCTTGTGATATATATCTTCATTATTTGTTACACATTCTTTTGAAAAGGGTCATATAGCGATCAGCCGGAACATCCCAGCTGAAGTCTTGCTGCATATCGGTTTTCTGCAGACGGCGGAAGTCCTGCGGTGCATGATTGTACAGGTTTAGACAGCGCAGGATTGCACCGTAAAAATCGTCAGCATTGTAGCTTTGGAAGGTAAAGCCCAAACCGCCATTGCCATTTTCGTCTACACCGGGGACGGTATCCCGCAGACCGCCGGTGGCATGCACCACCGGAACCGTTCCGTAGCGCATGGCATTCATTTGGCTCAGGCCGCAGGGTTCAGACTTAGAGGGCATCAGGTAGATATCACCACCGGCATAAATCCGGGCAGCCAAACCTAAGTTGAAGGTGATCTGTGCAGAAACCTGCTCCGGGAATTCCAGAGCCAGATTTCTGAAAAATTCCTCGAATTTCGGCTCGCCTGTGCCTAAGATCAAAAGCTGACAGTCGTTTTCGCAAACCAGCTTGCGGGCAATGTGGCACAGAAGATCCAAGCCCTTATGACCGGCCAGCCGCGTAACCATAACCAGCAGCGGTGTCTTGGCCTTTACAGGCAGACCCACTTCTTTTTGGAGTGCGGCCTTGCAGGAGGCTTTGCCCCTTGCAAATGCTTTTGCGTTGTAGTGGGCAGGCAGAGCCGGATCGGTTTCCGGATTGAAGGTGTTTGTGTCAATGCCGTTGGTAATGCCGTGGAGCTTTCCGGATGCGCCGGAAATCACGCTGTCCAGGCCATGGGCATAGTAGGGGTACATCAGTTCCTTTGCATAGCTTTCCGAAACGGTGGTCAGCATATCGCAGGCTTCGATGGCACCCTTCATTACATTTACAGCCCCATTCATATCCAAACAGCCGCGCCACTGTGCCGGCAAGCCCAGGATCTCGTCAAAGAAATCTCCGTTTGCCCAGCCCTGATACTCGATGTTGTGAATGGTGAACATGCACTTGGTGTTGGGGAACAGGGAATAGTACTGAGCCTTCAGGCAAACAGGAACAGGGGCAGTTTGCCAGTCGTTACATTGAATCACATCCGGAATGAAGTTCAGTGCCACCAGTCCATCCAGACAGGCCTTGGAGAAAAAGGCAAAACGCTCACCGTCGTCGCCGTGTCCGTAAATGGCGCCGGAGCGGTTACCGAAGTAGTACAAGCTGTCCACAAAGTAGACCTGTACGCCATCGGCGCGGTTTTTCAGGCGCAAGATGCCGGCATACTGCTGCCGCCAACCCAGCGCGACCTGAAACTGGGCAACCAGCTCCACTTCATAGGCGGGATTGTTTTTGATTTTTTCGTAATAGGGAAGAAACAGCACCACCTCATTGCCCGCAATGCGGGACAGAGTAGCAGGCAGCGCCTCCATAACATCGCCTAAACCGCCGGATTTGCAGTAGGGGGCACCTTCAGAGGCAAGAATTGCGATTTTCATACGGTGTCGCCTCTCTTTACCACAATGGGGTTGTTGGCTGTACCCACCAGCCGGGAGCCGGCACGGACGGTAACATCCTTATCCAAAATTACATATTTCAGCTCACTGTTTTCGCCTACAACGGTGTTGTTCATAATTACGCAGTTTTCCACAAAGCTGCCGGCACCGATGGTAACCTGACGGAACAGCACGCTGTTTTTTGCGCAGCCTTCCAGAATACAGCCGTCTGCAACCAGGCAATTATTGGCCTGACCGCTTTGACCGTAGTAGGTAGGTACCCGATCCCGAACCTTAGTGTAAACAGGGTGGTTGTAGAAGAACAGATCGTGGCGGATCTGCCGATCGGTCAACAGCATGGAGTTCTTAAAATATTCTTCTACACTTTCGGTGAACAGGGCAACGCCGGGGAATACATAGGTATTTACAGAAGCAGCACCCTTCTGCCACAGGCCCAGCACCAAATCCCGGTCCATGTGGTACAGATTGTGGGCAATATGCTCCTTCACCTGGGCAATAAGCCATCCTTTGTTCAGTACGAAAATATCCATAGATGAAAGATACTCTGCCGGCGCTTCATAGTCAACGGCCATATCTTCAATAGCGCCGGATTTATCCAGCTTTACAGCCAGGTCTACAGTTCTGCTGCCGTTGCAGATACCGGCCTTTGCAACCACTGTAATATCCTTGCCGCTGGCAATGTGATCGTTTACCACATCCATCAGGTCGATATTGCTCAGCACAGAGGCGTCGATCATAACAACCAACTCATCCTCCGGGCCACTTTGCAAAAAGGACATAGCGCTGTACAGAGATTCCAGCTTACCCCGATAGGTATCGGTAGAGCTCATTGCATAAGGGGTCAGATATTCCAAACCGCCCTCGCTTAGATCCATGCCCCACTCCTCGCCGGAGCCTACATGGTTTACAAGGGACTGATAGTTGTGGCGGGTAACAATACCCACATGGCGCACGCCGGCAGCAGCTAAGTTAGACAGCGCGAAGTCTACCTGACGGTAGCGGCCGCCATAAGGAAGGCTTGCCATAGTGCGGCTTTGGGTCAATGCACCCAAAGAACCGTCATTGGCGAAAATAATTCCCATTATGTTCATAGATATACCCTCCTTAGATCATTTGTCCGGGCAGAAGTACAGAGTTTTCTGCAACTACTGCGCCCTTGGATGTAACGCTGATCTGCTTCTTTTCCCCTTCGTCAAAGGCACCGCCAACCACGGCATTGCGGCAGATGTGGCTGTTTTCGCCCAAAATGGCGTGGCGGACGATGGCACCGGGCTCAATCACCACATCGGGCATAATGACACTGTCTTCTACCAAAGCGCCTTCGCCGATGGTGCAGCCTACAGAAATGATGCTGTGGCGGACCGTGCCGTAAACTTCACAGCCTTCTGCAATGAAGCAGTTGGCGGTTTTTGCGTTGGCATCAATGTAAGAGGAGGGGTGGGCATCGTTACGGGCGTAGATCTTTCTGCGCTCGTCGCCCCGGATATTAAAGGCCGGGTCGTTGCCCAAAAGCTCCATATTTGCCTCCCACAGGGAGTCGATGGTTCCCACATCCTTCCAGTATCCATCGAAGGTGTAGGCCATCATTTTGTGGCCGGCTGCCAGCAAATTGGGAATAATGTTCTTGCCGAAGTCGTTGGAGGAAGACTCGTCTTCTTCGTCTGCGATCAGGGCATCCCGCAGAACACTCCAGTTGAACACATAAATGCCCATAGAGGCGTTGGTGGACTTAGGCTTCTTGGGCTTCTCCTCGAATTCGTAGATAGTGCCGTCGGGATTGGTGTTGAGAATACCAAAACGGGAGGCTTCCTTCAAAGGTACATCACGCACAGCAATGGTGCAGGAGGCTTCATTTTTTTCGTGGTACTCAACCATGGCAGCATAGTCCATTTTGTAAATGTGGTCGCCGGACAGAATAACAACATAGTCCGGGTCAAAGCGCTCAATAAAATCGATATTCTGGTAAATGGCATTGGCTGTGCCTTTATACCAACCGCTTTTTTTGTCGTGCCGCTCATAGGGAGGCAGGATCTGGGCGCAGCTGTGGGTCTTGTTCAAGCCCCAGGGCTGACCGTTACCAATATATTCGTTAAGCTCAAGGGGCTGATACTGGGTCAAAATACCCACCGTATCAATGCCGGAGTTAACACAGTTACTCAGAGGAAAGTCGATGATGCGATACTTGCCGCCAAAAGGTACGGCTGGTTTAGCAGATTTTTCGGTCAGGACCTTTAAACGGCTTCCTTGACCACCGGCTAAGAGCATTGCGATACAGCGTTTTTTCTGAAAATACATAACGACATCTCCTTGTTGTTTGCTATCATATATACAATACCATAAAATTTATTTTTAGGGAAGAGGAAAAGTAGCTAAAAACTGTGGAAAGATTCTGTCAATTTCCACCAGCAAAGGGGTAGATAACCCAAAAAATTACAAAAACAACAGATACTTCCCGGAAAAACAAGTGCAACAATCCGTCTTGACAGACACCGTGTATGTGCGATAAGATAAACAAAGAATTTTCAAACAAAAGGGGGGATACCATGGACGCCGGCAGTAGTGGCAATATACCGGGACGAAGTAGTCAGTGCGCCCATGGTGCATACTGACCGATACCGTCCTGTGTTTACTTCAAACATAAACGAAGGAGGAAACACTTGTGAGTGAACGGTTTGAGATTGTTGAAAAAACCCTGACCCAAATGCTGGAGGAGAAGAAATACACGGCATTGCGGGAGGTACTTGCCACCATGAAGGCAGTGGATGTGGCAGAGCTGTTTGGGGATATGGAAACAGAAAAGTTACCCCTTTTATTCCGCTTGCTGCCAAAGGAACTGGCGGCAGACAGCTTCGTGGAAATGGAATCGGAGCATCAGGAAGTGCTGATCCGCAGTTTTTCTGACAACGAGCTGAAGGAAATTGTTGACGAGCTGTATGTAGATGACGCGGCAGACCTGGTAGAGGAAATGCCTGCCAATGTGGTCAAACGGATATTGCGGCAGGCGGACCCGGAAATGCGCCGGTCCATCAATCAGATTTTACAGTATCCGGAAAATTCCGCCGGTTCGATCATGACCACAGAATATGTTTCCCTGCGGCCGAATATGACCGTAGGAGAGGCGATTTTGCGGATTCGCCGGCAGGGCGTGGACAAGGAAACTATCTATACCTGCTATGTAACCCAAGGCAGAAGATTGCTGGGAACTGTAACGGTGAAGGATCTGCTCATAACCCAGGACGATGAGACGCCCATTGCAGAGCTGATGGAAACGAACCTGATCTATGTAACCACCCATACAGACCAGGAAGAGGTCGGTCAGCTGTTCCGGAAATATAATTTCCTGGCGCTGCCGGTGGTAGACGGAGAAAATCGCATGGTGGGTATCGTTACCTTTGACGACGCCTACGATGTTATGGAAGAGGAGACCACCGAGGACATCGAAATGATGGGCGGTATGCTTCCCTCAGAAAAGACCTATTTGAAAAGCTCGGTTTGGGAGTTGTTTAAAAACAGAATTCCTTGGCTGATGCTTTTGATGGTGTCGGCAACCTTCACAGGTATGATTATTACAGGCTTTGAACATGCCCTGGCGGCACAGGTGGCTCTAACCGCATTTATTCCCATGCTTATGGGTACCGGCGGTAACTCCGGCTCACAGTCTTCGGTTACGGTCATTCGCGCCCTGAGTTTGGGAGAACTGGAATTTTCGGACTTGCCCCGGGTTTTGTGGAAAGAAATTCGTACAGCAGTAATTTGCGGATTGGTATTGTCGGTGGTGTGCTTTGGAAAAATCTGGTTAGTAGACCGTCTGCTGCTGGGAAATACGGATATCACCTTCGCGGTAGATTTGGTGGTTTGCCTGGCTTTGTTTGTAACGGTTTTGCTTGCGAAAATTGTGGGCGCTGCGCTGCCCTTAGGGGCAAAGGCACTGAAATTAGACCCGGCAGTGATGGCAAGTCCCTTTATTACATCTATTGTGGATGCGGTGTCTTTGCTGGTGTATTTTATGGTGGCAAACATGCTGCTGCCCATTTGAAGCGGTTGCTAAACAGAAACAGGGGGTGTCTGCCCTTGAAAATATGGACATCATTGCCTCCAGTTCTCGGAAAAACGGAAACGCAAATGCACGGGTGAAGGCTTTGAAAAGGGTGCAAACGATGCCAGAAATTTTGTAGAAACGGTATGCTTGACCGGAAAGAAAATGGAATTTTTCCGGGGCTGTATGACCTGCAACTACACCTTCCGTTGCGTAATCGAAGATGATATCAAGGGGATTCTTTGGAAAATGCAGCGGACAGATGTCCTTGTTTTTGCAACGCCGATCTACTATAGCATCAGCGGACAGCTGAAAACCTTCTTTAATAGACTGGACAGGGCAGCCATAAGGCTGCCCTGTTGTGCTAGAAGCTACTTACTAAACTCCAAATATGCAAATAACATACCACAATGCTTCCTACAGAATCAATAAATAAGCAAAATCCAACCGCAAACCGCGTGAATGCCATCGGCTGGAGAGTGAATATTAAAGAGTATTTATGCATTATTTGGTCAAAATAGTCTATTATTTCTAATAATAAATCTATAATTATTCAGCTGGTACATACTGTTTAATTGTGTTTCGTGTTTTATTCTGGTTGCCAAAGTTGCGCAAACCCGTGGTGTTGCGCGGGGTTGCGGGCAACACAAACAGCTGAAAGGATGTAGATTTATGAATTACATATCAGTAAAAGAAGTGTCTGAAAAATGGGGCATTTCTCAGGCCCTTGTCCGCCGTTACTGCGGACAGAACCGGATTCCAAAGGCCAAGTATCAGAACGGATCGTGGCTGATCCCAGAGAAGGCAGAAAAGCCTGAAAAGATTGGTCCAACACCGAATATGCCGGAACTTTCGCCTCTTGCTGTCAAACTGGTTCGGCAGAAGAAAAAGAAAAACTTCCATGGTTTATACGATTATGTTCAGATCAATCTTACATACTCATCTTCCCGCATGGCCAGCAGCAGACTGACCCGCGGACAGGTTGAAAGTATCTTCAAGAAAGGCAAAGTTCGGGAATCTTTTGAACCGCTGAAAGTCTCTGATTTAGTGGAGGCAATGAATCATTGTGCCTGCATAGATTACGTTCTGGATCATATACAGGAGCCTTTGACGCAGAAACTGGTCCAGCATCTGCACTATCTCTTGATGTTCGGCACTGTTGATCACAGGAAGAATCGGGTAAGTCGGATCGTAGCCATGTCGTTCTGTGAGCCAAGG
>JAZRNS010000067.1:0-9319 GCA_045648245.1 Faecousia sp.
CCTTGACTGACAAAGTCAAAAATAAATATTTAGGGCGAAAACGCCCATTTCGCTAAGGTAATTATAGTGTGTTTTGCTTTGTGTGTCAATGCTAAAATCATAAAGAAAACGGGTCTGTTGCAAAATACAAAAAATGATCGAGAGCACTTGTAGGGGCGATCATTGATCGCCCGCGGGCGCACATTGTGCGCCCCTACATCCACCATCGAAAGATTATTCCCACAAAAAGAATGGTTCTGTTGCAAAATTGTGCATTTTGCAACAGAACCATTTGTGTTTAATATTGTGCGGCACCGGCGGCTTTTAGCTGCAGCTGGAGCTTGTCTGCGATCAGAGCGATGAACTCAGAGTTGGTAGGCTTGCCCTTTGTGTTTGACACTGTGTAGCCAAAAAAGCGCTGAAGGGTGTCAAGGTCGCCCCGATCCCATGCCACTTCAATGGCGTGGCGGATTGCCCGTTCTACCCGGCTGGGGGTGGTTTGGAAGGTTTTTGCCACTTGGGGATAGAGGATCTTGGTGATGGCATTGATCACATCCATATCCTCCACGGCAATGATGATGGCCTCCCGCAGGTACTGATAGCCTTTGATGTGGGCGGGAACGCCGATTTCGTGAATGATATTTGTTACCAATGTTTCGATGTTGGGCTGGCTGCTGTGGCGATTTCCGGTTTGCCGCTGGCTCTCCCCGCCGCGGATCTCCTCCAATCGCTCCACCAGAGCCGTCATATCACAGGGCTTGAGCATCAGGTAGCGCACGCCCAGATTGGCGGCGGCAGATGCCACATAATCGGTAATAAACCCGGATGTAGCCAGCACAACAGGACGCTTGGGAAGGGAACTGATTGCCTTTAGGACACTAATGCCGTCCTTTTTTGCCAGCATCATATCCAAAACCAAAATATCCGGCTTGCGCTCGGAAACCATGAGCACGGCCTGCTCACCGTCGTTTGCCGTTCCCAAAACCTGAAAGCCTTCCGATCGATGGGTGGCAGCGATCAATGCGCTGCAAAATTCTTCTGAGTTGTCTGCGATGATTACGGTGGTATGCTTATCCATTACTTCCTCTCCTTTGATCCCCTCTGTTCAGCGGCAGAAGTAGCTGCCACGCTGCGACAAATATAATTTAGCATAATCTTGGCGCTTTTGCAAGGAAAAACGAAAACAATCGTTCGACAAAATTAGACATATTCCATTAAAAAACGGTATAATCGAAACATTTAGACATAATTCGACCTGTGGAAAACTTTTGTTGACGATAGGGGAAAAATGGGCTACAATAAACGTGATAATGGGTGCAAAGGAGTAACCTTATGAACACCAATGTGCAAGAACTGAAAGACTTTTTAAATTCCAGCCACAGCCTGTATCATGCCGTGGCAAATCTGGAGTGGATGGTGGAAGCTGCCGGCTATACAAAGCTGAAGGAAAGCGAAGCCTGGGAACTGGTTCCCGGTGGCAAATACTATCTCACCCGGGGCGGCAGTGCCATCCTGGCATTTCGCATTCCCCGGACATTGCCTACAGGCTTCCTGCTCAGCGCCAGCCATTGCGACCATCCGGCGTTGAAGTTGAAGGAAAACGGGGAGTTGACCGGAAAATATACCCGCCTTTCTGTAGAGAGCTACGGCGGTATGATTCTGTCCACATGGCTGGATCGGCCTTTGTCTGTTGCCGGCCGCGTGTTGGTGGAAACACAAAACGGTGTGGAAAGCTGCCTGGTGGATATTAACCGGGATCTGTTTGTGATCCCCAATGTGGCCATCCACATGAACCGCAAGTGTAACGAGGGCGTTGCCTTAAATGTGGCAACGGATATGCTTCCGCTGGTAGGCAGCGAAAAGGCTGCAGGTCGGCTGGGCGAGCTTTTACAGGGCGCAGTTGATGGCAAGATCTTAGGACAGGACCTGTATTTGTATGTCCGCCAGAATGCCTGTGTTTGGGGCGTAGAGGAGGAGTATATCTCTGGAGCCGCCCTGGACGATTTGGAGTGCGCATGGGGTTGCACCAAGGGCTTTTTGAACGCGCAGGACAGCGGCGCGATTCCGGTTCTGTGCGTCTTTGACAGCGAAGAGGTAGGCTCCAACTCCTTGCAGGGCGCAGCAGCTTGCCTGCTGTCGGATACTTTGGCACGGATTTGCCGCGCCCGGGGGTTGGATGTGCAGCAGATGCTCAGCCAGTCCTTTATGGTATCTGCAGACAATGCCCATGCGATCCATCCCAACCATCCGGAATATGCCGATGCCAACAATGCACCGGTTATGGGTGGCGGTGTGGTCATTAAGTTTAACGCAAACCAGAGCTATGCCACCGACGGCATGGCAGCAGCGGTGCTGCGCAAGATCTGCGCCAAGGCAGATGTGCCGGTTCAAACCTATTACAATCGGGCAGACCTGCCCGGCGGCGGCACTTTAGGCAGAATCTCCTTACAGCAGGTTTCTGTTCCCACGGTGGATATTGGTTTGGCACAGCTGGCGATGCATTCATCCTGGGAAACAGCAGGCACAGCCGATGTAAACTACCTGGTTAATGCCATGGAAGCCTACTATAGTGCCACCTTGGAATACCCCCAGGATGGCGTTGTGGAGATCCGCTGACAAAATTGGCAAAATATACAAAAACACAACTCGAAAACTGTGAATAATCACAGTTGGAACCTTGTGGTTTTTGTGATATTATTATACCATCCCAACATGGGGCAACTACTCCACAAAATAGTTGTTTCATGCAATAAAAAGGAGGAAAAACACCGTTAGACTCACGGTACGGCAGTGTGGAGACCTGTCGTAATGCTGCGCACTAAAATTTCGGTGGCAGTGAGAACATTCGCGAGGAGTCGGAATGTTTAGAGTCGTAAGATTATGGCTACTGTGTCCATGCAAAACATCAAGAAGATCTACCCCTACCTGCCTGATGAGGAAAAGAAGAAGAAGAAGGCTAAGAAGCACGAAGAAGAGCATAAGGAAAAAGCCAATCTTCAGATCACTGAGCAGGGCGTTGTCGCAGTTCAGGAGTTCAATCTGGAAATTGCTGACAAGGAATTCATCGTTCTGGTTGGTCCTTCCGGCTGTGGTAAGTCCACTACTCTGCGTATGATCGCAGGTCTGGAAGAGATTTCTGAGGGCAGTCTGTACATTGGCGACAAGCTAATGAACGACATCGCTCCCAAGGATCGCGACATCGCAATGGTTTTCCAGAACTATGCTCTGTATCCTCACATGACAGTTTATGACAACATGGCATTCGCTCTGAAGCTGCGTCATACTCCCAAGGCCGAGATGGACCGCAAGGTTCGTGAAGCTGCTGCTATCCTGGACATTACCCAGTACCTGGACCGTAAGCCCAAGGCTCTGTCCGGCGGTCAGCGCCAGCGTGTTGCTATCGGCCGTGCTATCGTTCGTGATCCCAAGGTCATGCTGATGGACGAGCCCCTGTCCAACCTGGACGCAAAGCTGCGTAACCAGATGCGTGCTGAGATCATCAAGCTGCGCAGCCGTATCGACACCACCTTCATCTACGTTACCCACGACCAGACCGAGGCTATGACTCTGGGCGACCGTATCGTTATTATGAAGGACGGCTTCATTCAGCAGATCGGCACACCTCAGGAAGTGTTCCATCACCCCTACAACCTGTTCGTAGCAGGCTTCATTGGCGCACCTCAGATGAACTTCTTTGGCGCAAAGCTTATCAAGGTTGACGGCAAGTATGCTGTTGAGCTGGGCGGCCACACTGTGGCTTTGTCCGATGACAAGCAGGCTAACCTGGCTGCAAACGGCGTTGAAGAGCAGGAGATCACTCTGGGCGTTCGTCCCGAGCACATGACTCTGGAGAACGAGGGTGTTGAAGCTACCATCGAAGTTAGCGAAATGATGGGCTCCTCCGTCCACCTGCACGTATCTGCAGTTGGTCAGGATGTGGTCGTAGTTGTTAACACCATGAACATGACTCATGAAGAAGTGAAGGCTATGTCCATGGGTGCAACCGTGAAGTTCAGCTTCGGCGGCAACAACTGCCATATCTTCGGCAAGGAGACCGGTATCAACCTGGAAGCCTAATTACAATACATATAAGTGGCATCTGCTTCAGCGGATGCCACTTTTTTATCTAAATTGTAAACAATTCATAAGCTGTATTGCCAAGGGGGAGTCCGTGTGTTAAAATATTCTAAGATAAGCAGTATGGGAAACCCGGAGGAGGAATTGCAAAAAATGATTAAGCGACTTGCCCGGAGTGTCCGGGAATATACATGGGCTGCGATTATGAGTCCGCTGTGCATGGTGGGAGAGGTCTATATGGAGACCCGCATCCCCAATGTACTGGCGCAGATCGTGGATTTGGGCGTGGAAACAGGAAACATGCAGGTTGTGGTGCATTACGGACTGATGCTGGTGCTGCACGCAATCCTTTCTTTGCTGTTTGGCATCGGTTCTGCAGTATTTGCCGCCTATGCCGCCACCGGCTTTGCCCGGAATTTGCGCCACGATATGTATTATCATGTGCAGACCTTTGACTTTGCCAATATTGATAAGTTCTCCACATCCTCTATCATCACCCGTCTGACCAGCGATGTGGCAATGATCCAAATGGCGTTCCAAATGTGCATCCGTATGGCAGTGCGCTGCCCGATGATGCTGATTCTGGCAACCTTCAATGCCTGGCAGATCAGCCCCAAGCTGTGCATTGTTTACTGTGTGGTGCTGCCGCTGCTGGCTTTTGGCCTGTTGTTTATTTCCCGGTATGTCCACCCCATTTTTAAGCGGGTATTTAAAACCTATGATAAGCTCAACAATGTGGTGCAGGAGAACCTGCATGGCATTCGGGTGGTGAAATCCTTCGTCCGTGAGGAGAAGGAATCGGAGAAGTTTACCGCCACCTCGGGCAAAATCTATAACGACTTTGTCCGGGCAGAAAAAATCATTGCCTTTAATAGCCCCTTAATGCAGGTGGCAGTTTATATCTGTATTCTGGTGATTTCTTATTTCGGTGCCAATATGGTAGTCAGCTCCGGCAACGGCGCGATTCCCGGCGGTCTTACCACCGGCGGCTTAACTGCCATGTTTACCTACACCACCCAGATTTTGGGTAGCCTGATGATGCTCTCAATGTTCTTTGTTATGCTCACCTTGTCCCAAGCGCCCATCCAGCGTACTGCCGAGATTTTGGCAGAAACGCCGGAGCTGGATAACCCGGCAGAGCCGATAACAGAAGTTGCCAACGGTGTGATCGACTTTGAAAATGTATCCTTCCGCTACTCCAAAACAGCGGACCGCAATGCTTTGGAGGGGATCGATCTGCACATCGACGCCGGTATGACCGTGGGTATTTTGGGCGGCACAGGCTCCAGTAAATCCACACTGGTTCAGCTTATCCCCCGGCTTTATGATGCCACAGAGGGCAGCGTGAAGGTAGGCGGTGTGGATGTGCGCAATTACGATATCCACGCCCTGCGGGATGCAGTATCTATGGTGCTGCAGAAAAATGTGCTGTTTTCCGGCACTATCAAAGACAATCTGCGCTGGGGCAACCCAAACGCAACTCAGGAAGAAATGGAACATGCCTGCCGCCTTGCCTGCGCCCATGATTTCATCACTTCCTTCCCGGACGGTTACGATACTAAGATCGAACAGGGCGGTACCAATGTGTCCGGCGGTCAAAAGCAGCGGCTTTGCATTGCCCGGGCGTTGCTGAAAAAACCCAAGATCCTGATTTTGGATGACTCCACCTCTGCGGTGGATACCCATACCGATGCCATGATCCGTAAGGCATTTCGGGAGGAGATCCCCCACACCACCAAGCTGATCATTGCCCAGCGTGTGGCTTCGGTTCAGGATGCAGATATGATCCTGGTAATGGACGGCGGCAAAATCGTTGCTGCCGGTAAACATGCCGAGCTTTTGGAAACTTCTACGATCTATCGGGAAGTTTACCAGTCTCAGACGAAAGGAGGGGAAGAATAATGCCTCCTGCAAGAATGATGGGTGATGGCCGCAAGGCGAAAAACCCTAAAAAGACCATCGGGCGGCTGCTGCGCTATATGGGTCAGTATAAACTGCGTATGATCATCGTGGTCCTTTGTATTTTACTAAGCTCTGTTGCGCAGGCAGTGAGTTCTGCCTCTCTGGGAACACTGGTGGATGACTATGTAACCCCCATGCTTCGGGGCGAAAGCGTAAATCTCGTTGGATTTTTGTGCCTGATGGCGGCCATTTATCTTGTGGGCGCGGTGAGTGTATATTTATATAATGTACTGATGGTAAAGGTGGGTCAGGGAACCCAGAAAACTATTCGCGACCAGATGTTTACCCATATGCAAAAGCTGCCCATCCGGTATTTCGATACTCATCAGGTAGGCGACCTGATGAGCCGCTACACCAGCGACATTGATACCTTGCGGCAGATGATCACCCAGTCTATTCCCCAAACTATTTCTTCTGCAGCCACACTGATTGTGGTATTTGTAACAATGCTCATTACCTCTCCCATTCTTACCGGCGTAATGATCCTTACAGTCAGCGGTATTTTGGTGGTAACAAAGCTGGTGGTTGGCAAATCTGCAGGCTTTTTCGTGGGCCAGCAAAAGGCGCTGGGCGCGGTTAACGGCTTCGTGGAGGAAATGATCCACGGACAACGGGTCGTGAAGGTCTTTAACCGGGAGGAGATATCTAAAGCGGAATTTGACAAGATGAATGAACGCCTGCGGGCAAACGCCTACCGTGCCGGTGCATACACCAATATGATGGGTCCGGTGAACAACAACTTAGGCTATATCCAGTATGCGATCTTAGCCATTGTGGGCGGATTGATCGCGGTGGCATCCAACGGAAATGTCATTTCCTTAGGCAGTCTGATCACCTTCCTGGTGCTGTCCAGAACCTTCAATCAGCCTATTTCCCACATTTCCAGCCAGATCAATGCCATTGTTATGGCGCTGGCAGGTGCTGAGCGAATCTTTGAGCTGATGGACGAGGAGACAGAGCAGGATGATGGCTATGTAACCTTAGTTAATGCCAAGATCGCAGAGGACGGAACCATCACAGAATGTGAAGAGCGTACCGGTCATTGGGCGTGGAAGCACCCCCATGGGGACGGCACCCTGACCTATACAGAACTGAAGGGCGACATTACCATGTACAATGTGGACTTCGGCTATGTGCCGGAAAAGCAGGTACTGTATGATGTAACCCTGTACGCAAATCCCGGACAGAAGATCGCCTTTGTAGGCGCAACCGGTGCGGGCAAGACCACCATTACCAACCTGATCAACCGGTTCTACGACATTGCCGACGGCAAGGTTCGCTACGACGGGATCAACATCAATAAGATCCGCAAGGCCGATCTGCGCCGCTCTTTGGGCATCGTGCTGCAGGAAACCAATTTGTTCACCGGTACGGTGATGGATAATATCCGCTACGGCAAGCTGGATGCTACCGATGAAGAATGTATTGCCGCGGCAAAAACCGCCAACGCCCACGATTTTATCACCCGTCTGCCCAAGGGCTATGATACCATGCTCACCGGCAATGGCTCCCAGCTTTCCCAAGGTCAGCGGCAGCTTATTGCCATTGCCCGGGCGGCAGTTGCCGATCCCCCGGTGATGATTCTGGACGAGGCGACCTCCTCTATCGATACCCGCACGGAGGCCTTGGTGCAAAAGGGTATGGACGCCCTGATGAAGGGACGGACCACCTTCGTCATTGCCCACCGGCTCAGTACGGTAATGAATTCCGATTGTATTATGGTTTTAGACCATGGGAAGATCATTGAGCGGGGCACCCACGAAGACCTGATTGCCCAAAAGGGCACATACTACCAGCTCTATACCGGCGCATTTGAATTAGAATAAAAAGAAGTCGTGTTGCATTGCAACACGACTTCTTTTTACAGACAGGAGCACGTTCATTTGCAGGGTGTGGAGCTGGGGTAGTGCCGTAAAAGTATCGTAAAAGGAGAAAGATATATGAAAGCGACAGGTATCGTAAGACGCGTGGACGATTTGGGGAGAATTGTAATTCCCAAAGAAATCAGACGTACACTTCGCATTCGTGAAGGTGACCCTTTGCTGACAACATTGACACCAATCGACAGATTTTTCTGGGCGATACATAGCCTTATACAAAGAATACCAGCGCAGTAGAATTTCTACTGCGCTGGTGTTTTAGTTGAACTCAACAAATTCTTCGGCACGATAATAAGTGTCTTGGAAATATTTGAGAATTGTTTTCCCATTTTCCTCACTAACGGTTAGTCCTACAATGCCTTCAGGGAAAGTTAATGAAATTTTCTGTTGTTCCTCATAATATGCCCATGTGCCGACCTTATCCCGATATGTTGCTTTGCCGTCGGAATTAAGGGTTATGGTATAGATTGCATATTCTTTTCCTGCGTCAGAATTACCAACAACTACATTTGCGTTCCATTCGCCGATAAAAGGGGAAACTATAATGGTGGACGAGGTTGTTTCGTTTGCTTGTGGCATACTTTCGGTATTATTGTTACACGCACATAATAAAAAAATGCACATAACAGACAAAACAAAATACAGTATTTTTCTCATGATGCCATAGACTCCTTTCTGTTGTGTTTATTATAGCATAGTGATTTGAAAAAGTAAATCTTGCGGTATACACAGTATGGTGCGAAGATACAATAAGTTGTTATCAAATGAGGACGTATTTGCTGTTGCTTTTTATATGGTTTATGGTAGAATATGGTTAATTCTCTATTAAGGATGGTTGAAATGGAAAAGATATTATACAAAAGAAATTATTCATTGGACATCATAAGGATAATAGCTGTGTTAGCTGTTATACTGCTACATAGTAGTGGGAGTTTTGTTACAAATTATCCGCTAAATACCAACGAATTTGTTTTTGGGAATTTGTTTGATAGTCTTTCGCGAATAGGCGTGCCGTTGTTTTTAATGATTTCTGGTACATTGTTTCTAGATGAAAATAAAAAAATTGATTTAAAGACCATTCTGTGTAAAAATGTAAAAAACCTTGCTATTATAACCATAATTTGGGCCATAATTTATTCGGTCGTAAATGATATTATTTTCCCTCTTTGGGATAGAGAAATAATTAATGTGAAGAGTTTTATTAGTGGTATAATACTTGGCAATTTTCATATGTGGTATCTATATATGATTATTGGGCTATATGTTATAACACCTTTTTTGAGAAAGTTTGTAAGCAAGGAAAACAAAACAATGGTGTTGCTTTTTATATCTATATCGTTTTGTTTTCAATTTATCACCCCAATAATCAATGCGATATGTAACCTAGGATTAAATGTATCTTTTGTAAATACATGGATAGA
>JAZRNS010000068.1:0-6015 GCA_045648245.1 Faecousia sp.
TTGCGTAGCAAGCTTTTTTACCCCTCATCCGTCAAAAATCAAAGATTTTTGCCACCTTCCCCCCAAGGGGAAGGCTCTGTTCAAAAAACCTTTTGCTTAACCTGCATTTTGACGGTTGGCGGCTTTTTTGACACTCTGAAATGGGCGTGCATTGCACGCCCATTTTTCTGTAAATGTAGCCCTTCGGTTAGTAAAGATAATCTTGACCCCTTATATCCACTATGTTACAATGCAAACAGTAAAGTTGCCATCAGGAGGGTCGTAATATGAACGAACAGATATTTATTAGTTACCGCCGCGACGGCGGAGACATTACCGCAAAGCTGATTTGCGAAGCCCTGAAGAATCAAGGATATTCTGTATTTTATGATTATGATTCCATCAACGGTGGTTTTTTTGATGAAAGAATATTTGAATCCATAGACAAATGCAACGACTTTATTTTGGTTCTTTCCAAAAACGCTTTGGATCGGTGTGCAAATGAAGGCGATTGGGTAAGGCAGGAAATCTGCTATGCTTTGAAGCACAATAAGCACATTATTCCGGTTATGCTGGAAAATTTTGCATTTCCCTCCAATTTGCCGGCGGATATTAAGGATATTGAGAGAATCAATGCTGTGCATTTCATAATGGCATATTTCGAGGGTGTTATTGATGCGATCAAAAAGCGCTTGATTTCCCGGACGGGCAACACCGTTCCTGTTAACCAGGCAAACGAATACATAAGCAAAAATCTCAAATTTACTTTTGACGAGGACTTAAAGGGCTATTGTGTATCCTGTGGAAAATGCAAGGATACCGAAATACGAATTCCGGATGTCCACGAAGGGAAAGCCGTGGTTGCAATTGCAGAGGACGGTTTTCGGGATTGTTCTGCTCTGCAAACCGTCGTTCTTCCCGAAACATTAAGAACGATTGGTGATGGTGCGTTTTACGGATGCAGCTCGCTGAAAAACGTTCTGATCCCCGACAACGTAACCACCATTGGCAAATGGGCATTTTATGAATGTGGTTCCCTTCCGTATATCACAATTCCCAGAAATGTCAGAACGATCAAACCACGGGCATTTGCCAAGTGTACATCCTTGTTGCGATTTGAAGTAGATCCGGATAACCGATATTATTGCGCCCATGAGGAAAATCTTTATACAAAAGATATGGGCATTTTTATGGCATACCCTTGCGGCAAGCGGGCAGATTCCTGCACCGTTCCTGAGGGCGTAATAAAGATCGATGACAGCGCTTTTTCTCAGGCAACATTCTTGTCTGCCGTTACCCTCCCCAGCACCCTCACCCAGATAGACAAGTTTGCTTTTAAGAATTCGACCTTGGTGGATGTTACGATCCCGGACGGTGTTCAAGTAATTGAAGAAGATTGTTTCAGAGGCTGTTCTGCACTCCAAGCTGCGGTTCTTCCCGAAACATTGAAGCAAATCGGCGAAAGTGCGTTTTATGAATGCAGCAGCCTGAAAAATATTCAGATTCCGGGCAATGTAACCGACATTGGCAAGTGGGCGTTTTATAAGTGCAGCTCCATTGAAAGCATTGCTATACCCAAAGCTGTCAGAAACATTGGCGCACGGGCATTTGCCCAGTGTACATCCCTATTGCGTTTTGAAGTAGATCCGGATAACCGGTATTTTTGCGCCCATGAGGGAAATCTTTATACAAAAGATATGGGCATTTTTATGGCATACGCCTGTGGCAAACGGACTGATTCCTGCACCGTTCCTGAAGGCGTAACAAAGATCGATGACAGCGCTTTTTCTGAGGCAACTTTCCTGTCAGCCATTACCCTTCCGGGCACCCTCACCCTGATAGATAAGTTTGCTTTTAAGCATACGGCCTTGATAAATGTTACGATCCCGGAAGGTGTGCAAGCAATTGAAGATGACGCATTCAGAGAATGTTCTTCTCTTGTAACTGCCCTTCTTCCCAAAACATTGAAAACAATTGGTGAGAGTGCGTTTTATCAATGCGGTTGCCTGAAAAATATTCAAATCCCCGGCAACGTAACCGACATTGGCAAATGGGCGTTTTATAAGTGCAGCTCCATAGAAAGCATCGCCCTGCCCAAAACCGTCAGAAATATCGGTGCGCGGGCATTTGCCCAGTGTACATCCCTTAAAAATATTGATGTAAGCATTTTCAACCGGGCATACTGCGCCAAAAAGAATGTTCTGTTTTCCAAGGATATGAAAATGCTCCATGCCTATCCAATCGGGTCGGGCGAAACTTCCTACAAAATACCCAACAATGTAACTGTGATCGGAGATTCCGCATTTTCTAATTCTACGCTGGAGCATATTACCATCGGCAGTAAAGTTGCGCAGATCGAAGAATATTCGTTCTATGTTTGTAAGAAGCTGAAGAACATCTATTTTGAGGGCAGTGTTGATGCGTTCAAGCAGATTTCCTTAAAAAGCAACAGTTTCCTGAAAGCGCAGACCAACCAAGTTCACTGTAACGACGGTGTGGTGGAGGTATAGCACACCCGGATCGTGGAAATTCAAAAATTCTTCATAGACTTTTTTGCATTATATGATACAATGGTTGTAATATTCCATTTTTAGGGAGAATTTTATGTCATTTCTTATTCAGGATGCTGCCAAGGGTGCGCAAAGCGCCATGTTGGCGCTATACAAAGCAAACAAACAAAAGGTGTGGTGCATTGCCCAGTGTATGCTGTTAGACCCTGCGCAGGCATCTAACGCCACGGTTGCAATTTTTCGTGAAATGTGGCGCGAGGTTCGTAACGGTGGTATTAAGACCGCTGACGAGTTCACAAAAGTCATCTCCAGCAAAGCCGCAGAGCTTTGCAGCGCAACTTTGCTGCAAAAGAATCCCCGGGCGTTCCGCATCCCCTTTGACAAAGACTTCCATCTGCCTGCCGGCTATCCGGTAAACCTTCGTCCGGAGACGGAACTGGAATACTACTTAACCAACCTGCCTGCCTTGCAGCGGCTGATCTTCGTATTACATACCATTGGCGGCTGGGGTGCCTTGAAGATTGGCAGAGTTCTGCAGTGGGACTCTGCTCTGGTACGCACTGCATTGAATACGCAGGCGGATAATTTTGAGCAGCTTCAGCAGCTTTCCGGCCGAGATTATCATGATGACTTCCCGCAGATCTTGCAGCACTTTGCCAAATGGGAGATAAATGCAGAAATTCCTGAAGACACGGATAGACAAATTCGTGCAAACATCCGGGAGCTTTCCACCGAAGAAGGCGAGCAGGCGAAACGGAATCGGATTGTCCTAAGCTGTGTTGGTATTTTTCTGTGTGCGCTGGCGATTTGGATCGCATTACTTCCGGTAATTCAAAATTCCCGCACCGGTAGTGCCGATTCTAAAGCCGAAACAACCGCCGATGTTGACAACGACAACCCTGACGGAACAACAGAGGCTGCACAGGAAGATGACAACGGCCTTATCACCCCTGCCCCTTTGGACACTAACTTTGAATATTATGCAGAGCTGGAAATCGGCGACTACGATCCCATTGTGTTTAAGCTGGATCCGGTATCCGCACCCAAGACAAGCGCTGGTTTTGTACATGCCTGTGAAATAGGTTTTTATGATATGCTGACCTTATATGATCTGGCTGAGGGGAATATTCTCAGCGGCGGATTGTCCGGCGACCACGGTTTTTTGATCGAAGGTGAGCATATTGGAAATGGCTACGAAAACACCCTGTCCCCCACCGCTGGCGCGATTGCCCTTGCACCCATCGATGAGAACAGCACGGCATCCAGATTCGTAATCTTCACAGAAGATCGTCCGGATTTGGCGGGAATTTACCCTGTGTTTGGCCATATTACAGAGGGCATGGATGTGCTGAAAGAGATTCGTGATAGCCTTCTCGTGGAGGAATCCGGTGCAATTAAAGAGGAAAATCAACCTGTGATTTTCTCCTTTATGATTGAAGAAATAGATACCTATGTAGAATACGAAGATTGAATATAAAAACGTCCCGGGAGGAATGCCCTCCCGGGACGTTGGATTTTAGTCCAGGTCTTCCATTTGGTCTAAGTAGGCGCTGTCCTGGGGTTTTTCTTTATCCGCTTCCTTCTGATAGCGCCCCACCACATTGGCTGCCAGCTCCACAGGAAGCAGTGTGCCGGCTCCGGCTACACAGCCGCCGGGACATGCCATGCCCTCCAGAAGGTAACCATTATACTTACCTGCTTTTGCCAGGGTCATGAGCTTGCGGCACTCCCGCAAGCCTTCGGCGCGGGCGGTAAGCACCTGGGCATCCGGGTCATTTTCCTTGATTGCATTTGCAACGGCTCCGGCAACACCGCCGGACACCGCAAAACCACGGCCTGCGGCTGTCCCTTCGTTCAGGTCGAACATAGGCTCGACGGTCTCAAAGTTGATTTCCTTTGCTTCGAACATGCCTTGCAATTCTTCAAAGGTGAGAACAAAGTCCACATCGGAGCGAATGTCTGCGCGGATCGCTTCCAATTTCTTGGCAGCGCAAGGTCCTACAAAGACCACCTTACAGCCAGGGTAGCGCTTTTTCATCAGGCGGGCTGTGAACACCATAGGTGTCAAGGTCATGGAAATATTCTTCGCTTCGCCCGGGAAAAGCCTATAGATCATGGAGTGCCATGCAGGACAACAGGAGGTTGCCATATAGTTCTGCTCTTGCGGCACTTTTTTCAAAAAATCCTTTGCTTCCTCAATGGTACAAAGGTCGGCGCCCACTGCCACTTCCACGATACGGGTAAAGCCCAGCTTCTTCATGGCGGCAATAAACTTGCCGGGGGTGGAATGTTTGCCAAACTGACCGATAAATGCAGGGGCAACGATGGCAATGACCTTATCTCCCTGAAGAATGGACTGGATCACCTGATAGATCTGTCCCTTATCCACAATGGCACCAAAGGGGCAACTGACCAGACACTGACCACAGGCAACGCATTTATCCTGATCGATTACTGCCCTGCCCTGCTCATCCTGCACGATGGCATCCATGCCACAGGCAACCTGGCAAGGGCGCTCCATGTGGATAATGGCATGGTAGGGGCAAGCCTTTGCACATTTGCCGCACTTGATGCACTTTTCCGGATCGATGCGGCTTTTGCCGTTTACAAAGGAAATGGCATCCCGGGGGCAAACCTTTTGGCAAGAGGCAGCCAGGCAATTTTGGCAGCTCTCAGTAACCCGGTACTGGTTGGTGGGACAGGCGTGGCAGGCATAGGGAATGATATTGATCAGGGGCGGTTCGTAATACTGCTCCGCTACCGCTGCCTGATCCATGCCCTCGGTCATTAAATGGCGGGTTTGGATGGGGCGCAGGTTCAGACCCATTGCCAAACGCACCCGTTCGCTGGCAATGGCACGCTCTAAAAACACTGACTCCCGGTGGAGGGGCTGGTCGCCCGGTACAATAATATAAGGCAGCTCATCCACACGGTCATAACCATTGCCGGCATAAGCCATGCGTGCCACCTCGGTAAATACCTTTTTGCGAATATCTGTAATCAGAGAAGGTATCCCTCTCATGTTATATCCTCCTGATTCCTTAGTTTTTTCGTGTATATTATAACATTCCACAGGGAATAGTCAAGTTATGTGCGATAAATGGAAAAAAGTAGTTGCAAAATGCTTTTCGCCATGCTATAATGGCTCGTGCCGGCGTCAGACGCCGCCGTTATTGGGATGTCGCCAAGCGGTAAGGCACCAGACTTTGACTCTGGCATTCGTAGGTTCAAATCCTGCCATCCCAGCCAACGACTCGCTAGCTCAGTTGGCAGAGCAATTGCCTTTTAAGCAATGGGTCTGGAGTTCGAATCTCCAGCGAGTCACCAAAAAGAGGAAGATACCATTTGGTATCTTCCTCTTTTTACTTGATGAGATGGAGATTCGAATAATGTAAATCACAACAGTCCGGTGGACTGTTGGTTGCGCCGGCTGGACGGCGCAACTCCTATATTTTCGCAAAGCGAAAATGCAAACGAATCTCCAGCGAGTCATGGCGGCTTGCCGCCAATCCCCACACAACACATA
>JAZRNS010000069.1:0-25543 GCA_045648245.1 Faecousia sp.
TCAGAGGGGAAAATAGAGGTAGTTGCACCCAGCTCCGCACCCATGTTGGTAATGGTGGCACGCTCCGGAACGGAAAGAGTTGCAACACCTTCACCGCCCCATTCAATGATCGCGCCCACACCGCCCTTAACGGACAGAATACGCAGGATCTCTAAGCTAACATCCTTAGCAGTAACATAGGGATTGAGCTTGCCGGTCAGATTGACCTTGAACATCTTGGGCATGGTAATGTAATAAGCGCCGCCGCCCATAGCCACAGCCACATCCATACCGCCAGCACCGAAGGCCAGCATACCCAAGCCACCGCCGGTGGGGGTGTGGCTGTCGGAGCCGATCAGGGTCTTGCCAGGCTTGCCGAAACGCTCCAAATGGACCTGGTGGCAAATGCCGTTGCCGGGACGGGAGAAGTAGACGCCGTGCTTGGCAGCAACCGTCTGCAAATAACGATGGTCGTCTGCATTCTCAAAGCCGCACTGCAAGGTGTTGTGGTCCACATAAGCAACACTCAGTTCTGTCTTGACCTGGGGAATGCCCATAGTCTCAAATTCCAAATAAGCCATGGTACCGGTGGCATCCTGAGTCAGCGTTTGGTCGATCCGCAGGGAAACCTCACTGCCCGGTGTCATGTCGCCGGAAACCAAATGGGAAGCAATAATTTTTTGTGCGATCGTCTTACCCATGATAATCAAACCTCTCGATCATATGTTCCTTGGCTTTGCTGATATGATTTGTGATCAAGCTGCAAGCCAGTTCTGCATCGCCGGAGGCAATGGCAGCGTAAATCTTTTTGTGTTCGTCAATCGACTGTGTCAGGCGCTGGTTGTTGCCAATAGCCTGTCTGCGGAAGCGCTGGGTCTTGCGATGCAAAGGCTTTAGCGTATCGCAAATAACATGGCGCTTGGACATTTCGTAGATAGCAATGTGGAAACGGTCGTCCATCTGACGCAGCCGCTCCAAATCCTGCTTTTCGTAGTAGAAGTCCTGCAGTTCGCTGATTTGACGCAGTTCCTCTAATTCTTCAGCAGTAATGTTCTTGGTGGCATAGTAAGCAGCAAGACCTTCAATGCTTTCGCGGATCTCCATAATGTCGATCAGATCTTCTACGGTAATGCCCAAAACCAGAGATCCCCGGGCAGTATCCTGAATCAGACGCTCCTGCTCCAGGCGGCGCAGTGCCTCCCGAATGGGGGTGCGGCTAACGCCTAAGTTTTCTACCAGCTTCAATTCGGTAATGATCTCACCTCTGGGGTAGACACCGGCAATGATATCGGACTCCAGCCGCTCAAACACCTGATCGGCCAAAGAAACGGTTTTAAATTCCCGCATAGTGCGCACCTCCTTAAACAGCCTGGAACCGGCCGGGAGCCAATTCTGCAATCTTTTCTTCCAATTCTCCGTGGGACATAACGGTCTGGCGGTCATCCTCGTACAGCTGATCGATCCACGCCTTCAATTCTGCAACCAGCGGATCATTCTTGGCAACCTCGTTAGGTGTGCCGGCGATGCGGTAGTTCTGATTGATCCAGTAGGCAATGCCTGCAGCGCCGGAGGTCTTGCTGATCTCGACGGTAGCAGGACGGTTCAAAAGCTTTTGGGTGTCGAAGATGGTGTAGATTTCTGCGTCTTTCAGTAGACCGTCGGCGTGAATACCGGCTCTGGTCTCGTTAAAGCGCTTGCCAACAAAGGGTGTCATAGGAGGTACTTCGTAGCCCATGTCCGTGCGGAAGAACTCAGCGATCTCGGTGATGACGGTGGGATCCATGCCATCCATAGAACCGCGAAGGGAAGCATACTCAAAGACCATAGCCTCCAAAGGCACATTGCCGGTACGCTCACCGATACCCAGCAGGGAGCAGTTAACAGCACAAGCACCGTACAGCCAGGCAGTAGATGCGTTGGCAACTGCTTTGTAGAAGTCGTTGTGGCCGTGCCACTCCAAACACTCGCTGGGAACATCGGAATAGTGCTGCAGGCCGTAAATGATACCGCCAACACTGCGGGGCATAGCAGCCTCGGTGTAGGGAACACCGTAACCCATGGTATCGCAGGCGCGGATCTTTACAGGAATACCGGCCTCACGGGACAGCTTCTGCAGCTCATTCACGAAGGGAACCACAAAGCCGTAGAAGTCAGCACGGGTAATATCCTCCAAATGGCAGCGGGGGATAACACCGGCATTGAATGCATCGGCAACTGTTGCCAAATAGTGATCCAGGGCCTGCTTTCTGGTCATCTTCATTTTTTTGAAGATGTGGTAATCACTACAGCTTACCAGAATGCCGGTCTCTTTAATGCCCAAATCCTTAACCAGCTTAAAATCTTCCTTGCTGGCACGGATCCAACTGGTGATCTCCGGGAATTTCAGATCCAGCTCCATGCAGTTTTCAATCGCCTGACGGTCCTTTTTACTGTAAATAAAGAACTCCGTCTGACGGATAATGCCGTAAGGACCGCCCAGCTTGTTTAACAGCTTGTAAATATTGACGATTTGGTCTACACTGTAAGGCTCAACAGACTGCTGACCGTCCCGCAGGGAGGTGTCTGTGATCCAGATCTCCTCAGGCATGTTCATGGGAACGCGGCGGTGGTTAAATGCTACCTTGGGAACAGAGCCGTAAGAGAAAATGTCCCGCTGCAGATTGGGCTCTGCCACATCCTGCAGGGAATACTTATAGGACTTCTGTTCCAGTAAGTTGGTTTTGTTGGATATCTCTAACATAAGACCATACTCCTTTCTTATTATGAAAATGTTTTATTGTATACAATTATACACAAAGTAATGTAAAAGTCAACTGGCAAGTGCCACAAAAGGCTTATATAAACCCCTGAAACATTGGGGGAAATGCATAGAAATGCCCTCCTGGAATTCCAGGAGGGCATGAAATTAAGATTACTCAGAAATGGTCAGGTTTGTTTCCATGCGGGAAATATCCCGGAAAGCGGAAGTGTAGCTGCCTACGACTTCGTTATACCATGCTTCCAGAGCTTCGGTTTCCAAATCGGTGGTGATCATTTGATCGCGATAGGTCAGCTCACTGTCGCCAACATAGTACATGATGTGGTAACCGTATTCGGTTTCTACCAAGTCTGTATCGCCGGCCTTGCGGGCATCGTCAATAGACCAGTTGAGGAAGTTGGGAACATAGTTGGAACCGGGGTTGATGTTCTCGTACAGACCGCCGGTCTCAGCGCTGCCTTCGTCATCGGTGTGCTCCTTAACCAAAGCACTAAAGCTTTGTTCGGTAGCTTCGCCGTCCTTCCAGGTCTTCAGCAGATCCTCGGCTTTTTTCTTAGCAGCTGCCTTTTCCTCGTCGGAGTAGGTAACATTGCCCTCGTCGTCCTCGGTGCCGCCTTCAAAGGCAACCAGCAGATGGCGAACATTGGACATAGGATCGGTGTTGTCGTTGCGGGACAGGAACATGAGTACATAGTAGCCTTCTACAGTGGTTACTTCGTTGCCGTCGTCGTTGGTCTCGGTCTTTTCGTCTGCAATGGAGGTGATGTCAAACTCCTTGCGGTCTTCTTCAGACAGCCACTGGGCATACTTCTCATCCAGGTTGGAGTAGAGAACTTCTTTGTTCTCGTTAGCTTTTACACTCTCCTTTTCTGCGTTGATGGCCAAAGCAGCAATAGCAGCATTCAGCTCGTCCAGGTTGGTAGCAGTAAGCAGGGCCTTGGAATCGGCATAAGCCTGATCCGCGGCAGCGCCCTTCTCTTCGTTGGAGTAGGTAACCTTGCCTTCTTCGTCCTTAGTGCCGCCGGTCAGATAGGCGTCGTTATCTACATAGTACAGTGCGAAGTTGTAGGAGGAGTAGTTATTGTACTTATCCTTTTCATATTCGCGGATATCATCATCGTCATAGGACAAAGTTTTGTAGTAATCGTTGTAGTACGCAGAAGCAATAGCGGTGCAGTTCATGTACTCGGTGTAGGTTTTCTCGTTGGCACCGTTGCCATACAGCGCACGCAGATAATCAGTTAGATTGCTATAGCCATACATGGCTGCATACATATTCATGTAGTACAAGTTTTCGTCCAGAGAAGCCTGTGCATCCTCAGGTAGCTTGTAGCCGTTCTCCATAGCCAGATCATAGATGGCGTAGTTGGATTTTGCATTCTCCAGAGCCATATCCATAAAGTGATCGGCCCAGGTGCCACCCTCAGTATACGCCTGCTCGCCCAAAGGCTTGGAAAGATCCAGATTCAGCATCCAGGAGACCAACTGTGCAGTGGAATCACCGTAACTGCTGTACCATTCGTTGTAGGTGTTGGAGATGGCGTCCTTATAGTAGTAGGTCATTTCCACAGAACTGATCTCGTGATCATTTACAACAGCTGCGATGGTGTTTCTTTCGGTAATGCCGGAGTTTTTAAATGCAGTAATGCCCATCACGGCAACAGCGGTAATAACAACTGCCAGCATGATCACAGCGAAGGTGATGGAGTATGCCTTCAGTTTTTTTGCTTCCTTCTGCTGCATGCGCTGCTTCTCAGTCAGAGCTGCGGCATTTTGCTCCTTGCGGAGTTTTTTCTTGTTAGATGCGCTCATAAAATCAATTCCTCTCATTGCTTGATGCTGTGAAAAGGACAGCACCAACGCATAATCCATTGTATTATATACGATTGGTCGGTTTCTTTCAAGGTTTTTTTACGCCTTTTGCGGAAAAAAGTAAAAAGTTTACAATTACAGTAAAAAATGCGTGGGAGAAAAAGCCTCCCACGCAAGACCCGCTTTAGCCGTAACGCATCCAGTTATGACCTGCACGATATGGCAGGTGGGTCGCCGCTCCGTGCTTTAGCTGCTCCCAACGTCCGCCTGATGTCAAAGCATAGGCGGGAGGTCTGCAATCCGGCAGGGAAGTCTAACGTCCCTATTCAATGATGTGGGTCCAAAAGGACACGCTACGAACCAAGCAGGCAGTATGTCTTATTCGTCGTCCTCTTCCTCGTAGAGCTGATCCATGATCAGGCCATAAACGGTGTCCAGCTCATCGGCATCCTCAATGGCGCACAAAATAGGCTCGCCATCTTCTTCAATGGACTTAAGAATATTCACCTCAAGTTCTGCATCTTCCTCGTCAGTGGCAGTGGTAACAGCCAGGTAGGTCTGTCCGTTATACTCAATGGAAGAAAGAACCTCTAATTCGTATTCAGTGCCGTCTTCGTCAATAATCGTCATAAAATCAGAGCCGTATTCGTCTGCCATAGCAAAAGCCTCCTGCAATTTGATTTGATCCTATTGTAAAGGCTTGGAGCAAAGAAATCAAGAGGAAATCTGGTAAAAAGTAATGGAAGATCAACACGCCCCTGCAACGGAGCTGTGGATACAATATATTATTGTATCGATCATACATCAAATCGGTGTAGTATATTCTATGCAGAGCTGAAAAAAGAATACCCGCAAGGATGTTTTCGTCATTTTGCTAAAAGTGTTGCGTCAGGAAGAACCGAAAGATGCACATTGTATGCACAGCGCGGACAAATGAAAAGCTTGGGAAAAACATTCGATTTTATTTGACTCAATAGGGTGGTTATGATAATATATTTTGGATAATGAGGTTACTATGCCTAACTTTGCGCAAAAATCCGAATTAGTGAAAAATTTTATGAATAGGAGATATTTATGAAGAACTTGAAGAAATTGCTGGCATTTTTCCTTGCAGTCGTTATGATTTGTTCCATGGCTGCTTGCGGAAAGAACGGTGGCACGGATGCTACCGGCGGTGGAGACAGTGGCGAGACAGCCACTTATACCGTTTCTGTGAAGACAGCTGGCGGTATGGCGATGGAAGGTTTGGAAATCTTCGTGTATGCTGACGATACCCTGGCTGATATGAAGCAGGCAGGTAAGACCGATGCAGAAGGTAAGGTCAGCTTTGCAATGGCCAAGAGCGATTCTTATGCTGTAACCGTATCCGGTGCACCGAAGGGTTATGATGTGGCTGCATCTTATTCCTTTGCCGGTAATACTGCTGACATTAAGCTGACCTCTGCACTGATCACCGACGAGCAGCTGGGCAATGCAGGTAGTCTGAAGCTGGGCGATGTTATGTATGACTTCACCTACACAACATCCGATGGCACAGCCAAGAAGCTGTCTGAAGTTTTGAAGGATAAGGACATGGTTATGCTGAACTTCTGGTTTGCAGCCTGCGGTCCTTGCGCAACAGAGTTCCCCTATATGGAACAGGCATACCAGACCTATAAGGAAGATGCAGAAGTCATTGCTCTGAGCTATATTGATAATGCAGCAGATGTAGCTGCTTATCAGGCTAGTATGGGCTTGAGCTTTGATATGGCTGCCTGTAACGCAAGCTGGCCCAGCATCTTCGGTACCAGCAGCTTCCCCACAACCATTATTATTGACCGCTATGGTGTGATCAGCCTGATCGAGATCGGTGCGCTGACCAGCCTGCGTCCCTTTGTAAGCATTTTTGATCACTTTACCGGTGATGATTATGAGCAGAAGCTGTGCCCCAATGGCGTTGCTGATGTGATTACTACTATTAAGCCTACAGAGAAGATGCCTTCTTCTGAGGAGATCGCAGCAGTTTTGAACAGCGGCGATATTCAGGTTGCCTACCGGGCAGAGGAGGACAAGGAAACAGCGGAGCTGACCTGGCCTTTCCTGATTATTGAGAAGGATGGCGTACAGTGCCTGAAGACTTCCAATGCAGGTGTTGAGGATTCCTTTGCAATTTTGTATGCAGATGTGGAGCTGAAGAAGGGTCAGGCGGTTGGCTTTGACTATTTGGCATCTACGGAGTACGGCGCTGACATTATGTATGTCATTGTGGAAGGCGAGGATATTTTTGCAATCTCCGGTGTGGATGAAGTTCCCACTTGGAAGAGCTGCTATCCTTGGGTTGCCCAGGAGGACGGTACTTATGAGGTAGCGTTGTGCTACATTAAGGACTCCGACGGCAACGAGGGTGAGGATACCGTATACATTAAGAATATGCGTGTAGTAGATGCAGCTGCTATTGATGTAGAAACCTATATTCCCTTTAATGCTGCAACTACCGAAGACGGTTTCGAGTATACCTATGCAAATATCGTTTACAATGAGGCAGACGGCTACTACCATGTGGATACTGCCAACGGACCCCTGCTGCTGTGCGATATGATGGGTTACACCCAGTTCAGCGACGAGGATTCTCTGTGGAATCTGGCCTATGATGGCGGCGCAAAGGAAATGTATGAAAAGCTGGAACAGTATTTCAACTATGCATCCAACTCCAAGCTTGCCAATGTATGTACTGTTAATAAGGAACTGGCTGAGTTGCTGAAGCAGGTAGACGGTTTGGTTGGCTTTGACGACGAGGACAACAATGAATGGCTCAAGTTCTGCCGTTACTATAAGGCATATGGCACAGATAAGCAGCTGGAAGATCCCATTAAGGGTTTGGCAACCTTCTCTGCTTTCGAAGCAAAGCTGGGTAAGGGTATTCCCACCAATAGCTTTACTTATAGTGGCATCATCATGCCCAGAGGCCACCTGGCTAAGTTTGTGCCTACCAAGTCCGGTGTTTACCGTATCACTTCCCACAATGATTCTACCGACGGTGTAGAAGGCTGGATCTTTAATGAGAACCGTGAACAGTTGATGGTTTACGAGTTTGATGAGAGAATGTTTGCAGAAGACGGCGAGGTTTCCATGGTTTACTACATGGAGGCCGGCAAGCCCTACTTCATCGACATAGCTTTCTGGGATTACTACGGTGTAGGCACCATTACCTATGATATTGAGTACTTAGGTGCTGCCTACAGCCTGTTCCGTCTGTGTTCTCCTGGCCCGTTCACCTATAACTCCGATGCAACCGGTAGTGCTATGTATGATGTTATTACCGGTGGTATTTCCGTGGTGCTGGGCGATGATGGCATCTACTATGAGGATAAGGGTCTGGATGCTAACGGCAAGCAGATCTATGGCAGCAAGATCTACGCTGACTTTAACGGCCTGACCAGTATTTTCAGCGAACCCATTAACACCAATAGCGGCGTAAAGGGTTTGATCGATAAGGGTGCATTTGACTTCTCCAAGAACGAAAATGATATGCGCATCCTGGCTTACCTGGCTGAACACGAAAACGATCAGGAAAAGACTGATGCTTACCTGCGTGAGCTGTGGGCAGAGGACTACGAAGCAAACTATGCTGAGTATCAGGTGAAGGATATTTTCAACGGCAAGTATCACGGTAGCGGTGAAGATAAGACGGCTGAGATCTCCAAGTACATCAGCAAGATCATTACCTCCGGTAGCGAAGAGACCCGTGGCTGTGTTGTGATGACAAAAGAGCTGGCAGAGCTGCTGCAGATGCTGATGGATAAGTTCACCTTCGAAGGCGTTAAGAATTCCTGGGTGAAGCTGTGCTACTATTATGATTATCTGGGACCTGAGGGCTAATTGCCCTCAGACCCCTAGAAACTGAGTTGAGGTGAAAAGCTATGAAGAGAATTAAATCCCTTCTGTTAGCTGTTTGCATGCTGCTTTCTGTTGTCATGTTTGCTGCATGCGGTGAAAACGGCCAAACCGGCGCAGACAACTCCGGCAACCCTGTTTATCAGGTGAAAGTGGTCGACGGCGCAGGAAACCCCTATACTTCCGGCGTGATCGTGCGCTTCATGCAGAACGGTCAGCAGATCGCAATGCAGAAGGTGGACGAGAATGGTGTTGCCCAAAAGGAACTGGCAAAGGGTGAATATACTGTTGAACTGATGTTCACCGATGATGCCGATAAGTATTATTATGAGCAGGAGGGTCTGACCCTGACTGCTGAGAAAACTTCTCTGGAAGTGAAGCTACACTATAAGGCAAGCGCAGAAAGCCAGAACCTGACTGTAGGCACAAAGGACTATGTTGCCTACCGGGTATCTACCGGCAGCATCTATGTAGATCTGACCGCCGGTGACAGAAGCTACTTCCTGTTCTCTCCCGCAGAGGCCGGTACCTACCAGTTCTCTGTAGAAGGGGAGGGGTTGCAGATCGGCTATTATGGCGCGCCCCACTTTGTGCAGGAGACCAATGTAGCGGGAGATCTGGCAGACAATAAGTTTACCCAGTCCATCAGCCAGAGCATGATCGGCAGCGATGGCACCGGCACAGCAACCTTGGTAATTGGTATCGATTCCCAGTCCGCTACTTCCTGTGTCCTGAACATTACCCGTACCGGCGATCCTCAGTGGACTGTCTCCGATGAGCCCTGGACTGAGTACCAGTGCAAGGATGAGATCAAGTCCTTCACATTGGATATAAAGGACGGTCAGAAGTTGACCTATATCGACATCAGAGAAGCTACCAGTGCATATAATGTGGTTTATAATGAAAATGACGGCTATTACCACTTAAACAGTGCAGACGGCCCTGTTATTTATATCAACCTTGGTAAGAGCGCACCCAATGCCTCCTTGCAGGTTGTGATCCAGGGCGACGGTGTTGCCGGTGGCGCACCCATTCGTCATTACTTCTATGACGAAAACGGCGATTTTATCAAGCGGGAAGACTATACCGAGATTTTGATTGAGTACTTTGAAGCGATGGACGAAACCTATACTGTCTATCCGCTGAACTCTGACCTTGTGTACATTATTACCAATGCCTGTTCCGGCTGGTGGGATAAGGAGTCTCCTGACTACATTTTTGAAAAGTGCAATCCCGAGCTTGGCTGGCTGTTTGCCTGCTGCTACATCGAAGGTTGATCCTTATTAAAGCATAAGGAGCTTGATATATATGAAGAAAAACAAGAAGCTTTTGGTCATTATTGGCTTGGTAGCGCTTGTTGTATGTTTGAGTCTTGCCTTGATCTTCGGCCTGTTCTTTAGAAACGGCGGCGGTTCAGACACCACTCCCACAACAGGTACCGATCCTGTTGCGCATACAGTGAGTGTAAGCACAGATAACGGCTTCCCCTTGAAAGAGGTGGGCGTGTATGTATATACCGATTCTACCTGCCAGGAACTGGTCTGGTTTGCCAAGACAGATAATGACGGCAAAATGACCTTTACCGAAGTGGAAAGCGACAGCTATGTGGCTGTGCTGGAAGGTATTCCCACCGGCTATAAAGTAGAGGATTACTATCTGCTGACCGGCGTGGAGACCAATATCGTGCTATCTGTTGGCCAGATGACAGAAGAGGATATGCAGACCCTCACATATAAGCTGGGCGATGCAGTTATGGACTTCTCTGTTACGGCTGTTGACGGAACAGTTTATACCCTTTCCGAGTTGTTGGTAGAAAAGCAGGCAGTTGTTCTGAACTTCTGGTTTATTAACTGCCAGCCCTGTCTGATGGAGTTCCCTTATTTGCAGGAAGCCTATGCCGAGTACAGCGATGATATTGCTGTGATCGCCATGAATCCTGTGGATAAGATGGCGGATGTTTTGGCATTCCAGACTGAGCATGGCTATGCATTCCCCATAGCGTCTGTGGATGAGGCGTGGATCAAGATCATGCAGGTTACGGCATTCCCCACAACGGTGGTGATCGATCGGTTCGGCAACATCACCTTAATGCACACCGGCAGCATCGACAATGCCCAGACCTTTAAGGATGTATTTGCCTATTTCTGCGCAGAGGAATATGAGCAGAAATTCTTCACGGATATTTCTGAATTGGAAACCGAGAAAGAAGAGGGCAGCGAGGAAAACCCTACTGAGTTGGGCGGCGTTGAGAGTTTTGATGTAACCGTCGCCCCCGGTCAGGTCTATTATACAGAGCTGTTTCGGCTCACAGATATGTACCTGACCATTTACAGCAAGGATGCCTATGTGCTCTACAACGATAAGAAGTATGAGCCCAATAACGGCGTTATCAGCATTTTGATGTCCTGCCCGGATATGTATACCCCGATCAAGGTGGGTATTGGCAACAGCTCTGATAAGGAGCAAACCTTTACCGTCTACCTTGTGCCCAAGCTAGGTTCTTTCAATAACCCCTACAATTTGACAATGGGCGAATTCACTGCCAGCGTAAGCGCAGGTAATGAAACCGGTATTTACTATCTTTACACCGCAACAGAAGATGGCGTTCTGACAATAAAATGTTTGAGTGCAACTGCCGGTGTGAAGTATTCCTACTATCTGTATAACCTTGACAGTTACGCGATGCGCAATCTGGAAGAGGATGGCCAGAGTGGGGAAGACGGCGTAAAATATATTTCTGTCCAGGCCAAGAAGGGACAGAAGATTCAGTTCAGTATCGGTACCTTGCCGGATGAGACCAATTCCTATCCTGCAGGTAAATTCCAGATGTTGGCAAGCTTTGACAACGGTGCTGTGGTCGAAACAGGGCGCCTGTTGAATGAAGAAATTACATATACCGTAACCTTGAAGGATCAAAACGGCGATCCCGTAGCAGATGCTTCTGTATACTTCTCTGGCGAGGTCTTTGCCATGTACGCAACAGAAACGGAGGCAGCTGTAACCGAGGAAGTCAGCCAGTATGTTACCACCGATGCAAGCGGTGTGGCAACATTAAGCCACTATCCCGGTTCCTTGAAAGCACAGATTCGTATCCCTGACGGATATACGCTGGATGTAACTACTTATCCCCTAACAGAGGAAACTCCTGTTGCAATCGTGCAGTTGCATAAGATCATATACAAGGATTACAGCATTCAGATTCAGACTCCGGAAGGCGATCCTGTAAAAGATATGATCCTGATTGCAGGCAATGGGGTTGCCTTTTCCAATGCAGAAGGCAAGGCTGTATTCAAGCTGCCGGAGGGTACCTACAATGTCTTGGTGCTGGGTGTTCCTGCCGGCTATATACTGGAACAGAATTCTTATGAAATGACAGCGGAGAATACCCAGCTGTCTGTAGCGCTGGGCTATGAACCCGGCCATGAACAAAACCCCATTGTAATCAATCATGAGGCATCCTTTATGGCACAAGCTGTGAAGGCAAGCGGTGCCAAGTACTACACGGTTCATGATGGCGGTGCCACAAGTATGTCCATGACAATAGGAAATGGATACATTACTGTTAACGGCACACAGTACGATCCGGATGTGGACGGTGTGATCACTGTGGATCTGACCGCCGTGGATGACACTTTCGGCCTGGTATTGTTTAATAATGAAACAGTAGCAAGGGATATCTCTGTGAAATTCAAATTCCCCCAGGGAACAAAATATAATCCTTCTACCTGGATATTGACGATAGGTTCTTCCGTTACCCTAAACGAGCCTGGCGAGGAGTTATACATTGCTACATCCGGTGGCGCAACTACAACCGACGGTTATCTGGATGTAACCGTTAGTGCAAAAACCTTTGTTGGCTACGATGTGATCGTTAGCAACGGCAGGCAGACGGTAAAGATGTCTGATGGTCATGAAGATGGTAAATTCAGATTTAACTTTACCGGAAATGCACAGATTGTTGCACATATTGTGGCAAATGAGGAATTGTCCGGCTCTGTGAAGGTAACAGTTAAGGGAAAGATCGTCCGTAATACTGGAACATCCTACAGCGTTACGGTTGTGAATGCAGATGGCGATCCTATTCCCGGCGTACCTTTACAGTTTATGAAGGATGATGTGGCAGCCAGCGATATACTCTCTACCGATACCGCAGGTAAAGCACAGGTTGCACTAACAACAGATGCCTACGATGTGAAATTGGTAGGTGGTTTCGATTATGATGCATCCCTGGCAAAGGTAACCGCTGCATCGAAAGACCTGACCATCGTTGCCCAGCGTATCGAGGATGCTGTAGCAGAGGGAATGACCCGCTACACCGTAACGATCACAGACTTTAATGATAATTTGATAGGCGACCATGTGTTGCTGTTTATGCAGGATGGCCTGCCGGTTGGTTATAATATTATAGAGGGCGCAGGCGGTGTTACGACTTTGGATCTGCCTACCGGTACTTACCAGATTCAGATGGTCTGCTTGGGCGAAACAAAGTATTATTTTGAATCAACAAAGGCTGTGGTAACGGAAGAATCACCTTCCTTGACGCTGCAGGCTGCGGCTGCTTCCACGGCAACACCGGAGGAGAACTGGAAGCTGTCCCAAATTACGCCGGTTGGCCTGGGCGGTACCTATGTAACGCTGCAAAAGGATGTGGCTACTTACTTTAGCTTCTCTCCTACGAAACAGGGCGTTTACCGCATCACAGTAACCGATCCGGATGCAGTGCTGCGTTACTGGGGCTCTGTAAACTATCCGTTTGATGTGAGTGGTCAGCTGGAAGACTACACCAAGCATTCCTTTACCATATCCGTTAATACCAATGCGTTGGGTCAAAACCATGCTATCGGTATTTACGGAACAGAAGATAGCTTGATTATCATTACCCGCGAGGGTGATGCTGTGGAAGATATTCCCTACACAGAGTATGTTGCAACCAAAGCACCTGTTGCACAGACGCTGGCATCGGGCTTGAACTTTACAAGGTTCGACCTGACAAAGCCTACCAATACCTATAATTTGGTGCTCAATACCAATGACGGTTTCTATCATTTGGGTAGCGCAGACGGTCCTGTTGTTTATGTGCAGTTGACATACGATGCAAACGACCAAGGAGCACCCTATATCACTTTGTATGATATGGTTGGCGGTGTTGGCAATACCGGTACAGCTCTGCGTTGCCATTACACAGACGGAGCGGGCAATGAAGTCCGGGAGGACTATACTACTTGCATGCTCGAGTATGGCGCCTGTGCAGATCAAACCTACGGCGTCTACCCCCTGACAGAGGATCTGAAATATATGATTCAAATGGGCGGCCAACATCAGGGTTGGTGGGATGCCAACAACGTGAAGGGCAATCTTCTGTTTACAAGCGGAGAAAACCTTGAAATCGGCTGGATGTTTGCCTTGTGCTATCTGGCAAACTAAGTCCTGAAAACAGCATCAAACCGCAAAGACAGAGGAATCTGTCTTTGCGGTTTTTTCTTTTAGAAATTACTGGGAAAGCCTTGCATTTTTTCTATTTTATCGGTATAATAAATTGATTTATTCTAACTATAAACTCAAGAGGAAACTGCTGTGTATTTAAAATCTTTGGAAGTGCAGGGCTTTAAGTCCTTTCCGGATAAAACGCTGATTCGTTTTGGCGATGATATTACTGCCATTGTCGGACCGAACGGTTCCGGTAAATCAAATATTTCCGACGCAATTTTGTGGGTCATGGGTGAGCAGAGCACTAAGACACTTCGTGGTGCAAAAATGGAAGATGTTATCTTTGGCGGCACACAGAAGCGCGCCCCAGTGGGCTTTGCGGAAGCTACCCTGACTCTGGATAATACAGACCGCGCCTTGGCTTATGAGGCTGATGAGGTTATGATCACCCGTCGGTACTATCGCAGCGGCGACAGCGAGTACTATATCAACCGCCAGTCTGCCCGCCTGCGGGATATCCATGAGTTGTTTATGGATACAGGTTTGGGCAGAGAGGGTTATTCCAATATCGGTCAGGGCAGAATTGATGAGATCCTGTCTTTGAAGAGTGCCGACCGCCGCGAAATTTTTGAAGAGGCAGCCGGTATTTCCAAGTATCGCCACCGCAAGGAGGAGACCGAGCGAAAGCTTGCTCATACAGAAGACAACCTGATGCGTATCGGTGATAAGATTTCAGAACTGGAGCTACAGCTTGAGCCGTTAAAAGTTCAATCTGAAAAGGCAAAAAAGTATCTGGAACTAAAAGATGAACTGCAGGGCGTTGAAGTAGCAGTTTGGCTGGATCGGCTGGATAAGCTGTCTGCAGATGCAAAAAAAGCAGAGGAAGATTTTGCCTCTGCCTCCTTTGTGCTGCAGCAGGCACATGACGATCTGGACGGTTTGTACGAGCGTTCGGAGACCTTGGGCGCAGGCCTGCGCAGCCAGGATGAGGAGCTGGAAAATATCCGCATTAAGGTCAGCATGCTGGAGGGAATCTACCAGCAGCTGGAAGGACAGATTGCAGTTCTCCGGGGTAATGTGGAAAACAATAACGGTAACATCAGCCGCATCGAAAATGAATTGCAGGGCGCAGATGACCGCAGCGGCGGCTTGAGCGCACAAATGGAGCAGGCGAATAACCGGATTGCTCAGATTCAGGCCGAGCTTGCCCAAAAGCGGGAGACCCTGGCGACTTTGCAGCAGGAACTGTCCGTAATGACAAATTCTGCCCAGGGTATGACACGCCAGTTTCTGGAACTGCGTACCAAGGAAAGCGAACTGACGGCTGATATTGCCGGCAGAGAGGCAGATCTGCGTGGCTTGGAAACCAGCCTGCAGGAAAACAAGGAACGCGCAGACCAGTTGCGTGCAGATTTGCGTTCCGGCGATGAACGCTGTCAGGCTGCCCGTAAAGAGCTGGAGGATTGCCGTAAGGAACTGCGTCAGGCGCAGGAGGAGGTTACTGCGGCTGGCAATACCATTTCCGGCTATGAACTTCGCCAGTCTAACCGGGCAAAAAAGCGTGATGAACTGGCAGAGCAGATGCGGAATCTAACCTCTCAGTTGGACAGTGTGCAGGCAAAGACCAGAGTATTCCGTGCCATGGAACGGGATTTTGAGAGCTATCAGAAGTCTGTTCGCATGGTCATGCAAGAGTCCCAGCGAGGTGCCTTGCGTAATATCCATGGACCGATCTCCCGCCTGATCCGTACAGACGACGAATATACCGTAGCCGTTGAGATCGCCTTGGGCGGGGCTATGCAGCAGATCGTTGTGGATAGCGAAGCAGACGGCAAAGCAGCGATTTCCTACCTTAAGCGCACCGGTGGTGGCCGTGCCACCTTCCTACCGATTTCCGTTGTGCAGGGTAAAGCGCTGAAGGAAAACGGATTGGAGAATTGCCACGGTTTTGTGGGCGTTGCGTCTGAGCTTGTGAATTACGATCAGAAATATCGTGGCGTTATTGAAAATCTGCTGGGTAGGATCGTTATCGTTGAAAATATCGACAACGCCATTTCTATGGCAAAGAAGTATTCAAATCGCTTTAAAATCGTTACCTTAGACGGTCAGGTTATTAACCCTGGCGGTTCTATGACCGGTGGTAGCGTGAATAAAGAGGCAGGTATTTTGAGCCGTGCTAATGAGCTGGAAAAGCTTACAGTACAGGAAAAAGAGCTGTCTGAAAAGCTGAAAACTGTGGAGCTGGATCTGCAAGAGGCTCAGCGCAGTGTGGATCAGGTGGAATTTCAAATGAAGGCCGCCGCCGATCAGCTTCGCCATGCCCAGGACGATGTTCTTCTTTTGCAGGGCAAGGAAAAACAGCATGAGATCCTGCTGCAAGCGATCTCCGATGCGGTAGAGTCTGCCCAGCGGGAAATGGATGCACTGCAGAATCGGGAGAAAACTGACCGAGAGCGATATGCTGCCCAACAGGCTAAGATCGAGGTTTATACCAATGAACTGTCCCGTGTCCGCGGCGCACTGAAAGTTTTGGAGGGCAGTCAGTCTGAGACAGAGGCTGCAACTGCGGATATTACACGGAAGCTGACGGAACTGAAGACCGACGAGGCTGCTTTGGAAGCAGAGGCGGCAACTGCTCGCGGCCATATTGATGATTTGCAGGAGCTATGCCTGGCAATGGAGGGCGATCGGGAGAAGAAGCTGGCGCTGATCGACTCTATTGGCGATGATACAAAGCTGTTGGAGCAGCAGATTGCCCAGCTGCTACAGCAGCAGAAGGAAAACGGCACAGATTCCGAGGCTATGCGTAAGACCCGGGATGAAGCCCTTGCCCGTCGTGTGGAAATGGAAGCTGCAAAAACCCAGGCAGAGCGTCAGGCACAGGAAAAGAACAAGGATATTCTGAATATGGAGCGCGCTTGCGCACTGCTGGAGAATAAGAAGGAAACAACAGCCATCGAAGAACGAAATACCATTGATAAGCTGTGGGATACTTATGGCTTAACACCCAGCACCGCAATAGAAAAGCGGGGACATATTGAGTCTGTGGCCGCCGGCAACCGACTGATTGCAGACCTGAAGCGGAAGATCGGTTCTTTGGGTACGCCAAACCTGGGTGCAATCGAAGAATATGCCCGGGTGAATGAGCGCTATACCTACCTGACCGGACAGCGGGACGATGTGCTGGTGTCCAAGAAGGAGCTTGAGGGCATTATCCGGGATATTACCCAGGAGATGACCACCATCTTCGTAACTGAATTTGCTAAGATCAACGAGTATTTTGGTGTGGTCTTTGAAGAAATGTTCGGTGGCGGTAAGGGTCAGCTGATTCTGGAAGATCCGGAGCAGCCCTTGACCTGCGGCATTGAAATTCGTGTCCAGCCACCCGGAAAGCAGGTTAAGACCATTACCTTGCTCTCCGGCGGTGAGAAGGCATTTGTGGCAATTGCATTGTATTTTGCCATTTTGAAGGTACGCCCCACACCGTTCTGTATGCTCGACGAGATCGATGCAGCATTGGACGATCGCAATGTTGAGCGGTTCGCTTCCTATCTGCACAACCTGAGCCAGAAGACACAGTTTATTGTAATTACCCACCGCCGCGGCACAATGGAAGCCTCCGATGTGCTTTACGGCGTAACCATGCAGGAGCAGGGTATCAGTAAGCTGCTGCGGCTGGATTTGAGTCAGATGGAGCAGCAGCTTGGCATTATGGAATAAGGAGCAATTATGGGATTTTTCAATAAGATCAAAGAGGGTCTGAGTAAAACACGGGATGCCCTGAGCAATACCTTGGGCGGCGTTTTCTCCGGCTTTTCTCAGATCGATGACGATTTTTACGATGAGCTTGAAGAAAGTCTGATTTTAGCGGACTTAGGTGTAGAAACCGCTGTGAAAGCAACGGACATTCTGCGCAAGCGCATTCGTGAGCAGCATCTGAAGACACCGGAGGAAGCAAAGGTTGTCCTGAAGGAAATTTTGATCGAGATGCTCAGCGTAGGGGAATCTGCACTGGACCTGAGTACTTCTCCGTCCGTTGTGCTGGTGGTGGGCGTCAATGGCGTGGGTAAGACCACGACTATTGGCAAGATCGCCACTCAGTTGGTAAGCGAGGGTAAGAAGGTGCTGATGGTTGCCGGAGATACCTTCCGTGCTGCAGCGGCAGACCAGTTGGAAATTTGGGCACAGCGCTCCGGCGCGTCTATTGTGCGGCAAGCAGAGGGTGCCGATCCTGCTTCTGTGGTTTTTGACGGCATTCAGTCTGCAAAGGCTAAGGGCACGGATGTGATCCTTATTGACACAGCCGGACGCCTGCACAACAAGCAGAACCTGATGAACGAGTTGGGTAAGATCAGCCGCATTGTCCAGCGGGAATTGCCGGATGCGGCAAAGGAAGTTTTGCTGGTGCTTGACGGAACAACCGGTCAGAACGGCTTGATTCAGGCAAAGGAGTTTTCCAAAATTGCCGGCGTAACTGCAATTGCCCTGACAAAGCTGGACGGTACTGCCAAGGGTGGTATTGTGGTAGCTGTGGCAGATAGCCTGCAAGTCCCGGTGAAATTTGTGGGTGTTGGTGAGCAGGCAGACGACTTGTTGCCTTTTAACGCAGAAGAGTTTGTGGAGGCACTGTTGTAAATGAAAGTTGTATTGGCAAGTAAGAATAAGCACAAGCTGGTGGAGATTAGTAAAATCACTGAGCGGTTTGGCATTGAACTGGTTTTGCAAAGCGAATTGGGCATTGACCTGGATGTGGAAGAAACCGGCACCACCTTTGAGGAAAACTCCTTCCTGAAGGCAGATGCGGTAATGAAAGCCACAGGTTTGCCTGCATTGGCAGATGATTCCGGTATTGCGGTAGATGCACTGAATGGAGAGCCGGGCATTTATTCTGCCCGCTATGGCTTCGACGATTCCCTAGACGATTGGGGAAGACTCCAGCTTCTTCTGAAAAACACAGAGCATGTACCGGACGGTGAGCGGCAGGCACAGTTCGTTTGTGTGATTACCATGGTAACCCCGGCGGGGCAGGTGATTCAGGCCCGTGGAGAGATTCACGGTGAACTGACCCGGGAACCCAGGGGAGAAAACGGTTTCGGTTACGATCCTATTTTCTACTATCCGCCATTGGGAAAGACTACTGCTGAGCTTAGCAGTGCTGAAAAGAATCAGGTGTCCCATCGGGCGAATGCCTTGAATCTTTTCTACGAGAAAATGAAGGAGGCAGGCTATGCTGACAAGTAAAGAAAGGGCAGAGCTGAGAGCCCAGGCAAATACCCTGGATACTACCTTGATGGTTGGAAAGGGCGGAGTTACGGAAGCGCTGATCGCTGAGGCAGAAAACCAGCTGGACACCAGAGAATTGGTTAAAGGCAAGGTTTTGGAAGGCGCTATGATGACCCCCCGTGAGGTTTGCGATGAAATTTGTGAGGCAACCGGCGCTGAGGGCGTGGCAGTAATCGGCACGAAGTTTGTGATCTACCGTTTCAGCGAAAAGCTGCAGCAGGAGCGCAACCAGACCGGCCGGGCCAAGCGGAAAGAAACCCCCACAGGCAAGAAAAACCCTGTGCGCAAGGGCGCACAGGCACGCCGTCAGGCAGCAAGAAAGGTCCGCGAGCAGCGTAACGAATATTTCCGTCAGCAGGCAATCGATAAAGCCATTGAGCGGGAACGGGAACGCCAGCTCAGAGAACCCAAGTAACAGATTTTTTGCGGTCAGAAAAGGGGAGTGTCTATGGATCAGCAATGTTTACAGATAACTAGTGATGATCTGTTTCGTATGCAGGCCTTTGGCTGTGTGCCGTCTCAGGAGCAAAAAGATTATCGAAATCTTTCAGAACAGCAGCTGGAAGCGGCTGTGGTTCGTCTGTTGAAGCCAAACCGGGTGGCCCATGTTTTGGGTTGCCGGGATACGGCTGCTGCGCTGGCAAGACACTGGGGCGCTGTGGAGGAGGATGCTGTTCGTGCGGCGCTGCTTCACGATGTTACAAAAGCCTTGAATAACACCCTGCAACTGACCTTATGTGAAAAATACGGCGTTGCGTTAAGTGATTTTTCCTCCCAAAATCCCAAGACACTCCATGCCCTGACCGGTTCGCTGGTGGCACAGCGGATTTTTGGGGAGAATCAGGCAGTGGTAGACGCCATTTGCTCCCATACCACGGGAAAAGCAAATATGAATACCCTTGAAAAAATCATTTATGTGGCAGACTACATGGAGCCGAACCGAGATTTCGACGGTGTAGAAAAGCTGCGGGAACTTGCGTTCACAGATTTGGATCAGGCGTTAAAGCTGGGTTTGGAAATGACCCTGGCCATGCTCATAGAGCAGGGCAGACAGATATCTCCTCAAACCCAGCAGGCGCTGGCCTTTTTAAATCAGAAAAATTGATTTCCAGAAAGAAGGAAGTTTTATATGTTAAGTGCAAAAGAAGTAGCATACGAGGTAACCAAGGCGCTGGACAGCAAAAAAGGTTTGGATATTAAGCTGTTGCGGATCGATGAGGTCAGCTCTTTGGCAGATTATTTCCTGATCTGTACCGGTACCTCCAACACCCACGTCAAGACCTTGTGTGATCACGCAGAATACACCTTGGAGCAGTTGGGTGAGCCCATGCTGGGCCGTGAGGGACACCGGGGCAATTCCTGGGAGCTGCTGGACTTCGGTTCTATTGTTGTCCATGTGTTTACAGAAGAAGCAAGAGAGTTCTATTCTCTGGAGCGCCTGTGGGCAGATGCAGAGCAGGTGGACATCAGCGATATTATTATTCCGGAGTGAAAAGAGGTAACCAAAGATGATTTACGATTTTAGCGCCATAGAGAAAAAATGGCAAAAATACTGGGAGGAGAATCAGACCTTCCACACCGATGTGTGGGATTTCTCCAAGCCCAAGTACTATGTGTTGGATATGTTCCCGTACCCCTCCGGTGTGGGTTTGCATGCAGGCCATCCCGAAGGCTATACCGCAACGGATATTATGTCCCGCATGAAGCGTATGCAGGGCTATAATGTGCTGCACCCCATGGGCTATGACTCCTTTGGTCTGCCTGCGGAGCAGTATGCGGTAGATACCGGCAACCATCCAAACGGCTTTACCCAGAAGAACATTGAAACCTTCTCCGGTCAGCTGAAGGAGCTAGGCTTTGACTATGACTGGTCAAAGGTTTTGGCCACCTCTGATCCTGATTTTTATAAGTGGACACAGTGGATCTTTAAAAAGCTGTGGGAAGCCGGCTACGCCAAGCGCATTGAAATGCCTGTAAACTGGTGTGAAGCGTTGGGTACGGTGCTTGCCAACGATGAAGTTATTGATGGCAAGTCCGAGCGTGGCGGCTACCCCGTTGTAAAGAAGAATATGATGCAGTGGGTCATTGACCAGCCTGCCTTTGCGGAAAAGCTGCTGGAAGGTCTGGACGAGATTGATTGGCCTGAATCCACCAAGGAGATCCAGCGCAACTGGATCGGTAAGTCCACCGGCGTAGAAGTAGACTTCAAGCTGGTTGGTGGCGGTGAATTCTCTATCTATACCACTTGTATCGAAACCATTTACGGCATTACCTTTATGGTTTTGGCACCTGACGGCAAGATCGTGCAGGGTCTTATGGACCGGGTTCAGAACAAAGAAGAAGTTCAGGCATATATTGATGCGGCTGCAAGCAAGAGCGAGATCGACCGTACCGATGCCACCAAGACCAAGACAGGTTGTCCTTTGAAGGGCGTTTATGCCATCAATCCTGTTAACGGCAAGGAAGTTCCTGTGTTCATCGGCGACTTCGTGCTGGGCAACTATGGCACAGGCGCTGTTATGGCTGTTCCCAGCCACGATCAGAGAGACTTCGAGTATGCAGTTGCCCACAATATTCCCATGATTCAGGTCATTGAGGGTCGGGATGTAAGCGAATGTGCCTTTGAAAAGCAGGATTATCTGGGCAAGGGCTGTAAGCTGATGAACTCCGAGGAATTCACCGGCTTGACCGTTGAGGAAGCCAAGGAAGCCATCACCGATAAGCTGGAGAAGGCTGGCGTAGCAAGACGGAAGAACAACTACCACTTCCGTGAGTGGATATTCGCCCGTCAGAGATATTGGGGCGAGCCTGTTCCTTGCGTTTATACAGAGGACGGCAAGACTGTATTTCTGCCGGATGAGGAGCTGCCTCTGGTTCTGCCGGAGCTGGAGGACTATAAGGGCAAGAACGGTCAGGCACCCCTGGAGAACGCCCAGCAGTGGAAGCACTACGATCAAAACGGCGTTAAGGGTATGCGGGAGACCTCTACCATGCCCGGTTCTGCCGGTTCTTCCTGGTACTTTATGCGCTATATCGATCCCAAGAACGACAAGGCATTCTGCGATCCCAAGCTTTTAGAGCACTGGATGCCGGTTGATTTGTACATTGGCGGACCTGAGCATGCTGTTGGACACCTGATTTATTCCCGTATTTGGAACCGTTTCTTGTATGATAACGGCCTGTCTCCTGTAAAAGAGCCCTTCAAGAAGCTGGTCCACCAGGGTATGATTTTGGGCGAGAATGGTATTAAGATGGGCAAGCGTTTCCCGGAATTTGTGGTCAACCCCAGCGACATTGTTCGGGATTACGGTGCAGATACACTGCGTTTGTACGAGATGTTTATGGGACCGCTGGAGGTTTCCAAGCCCTGGTCTTCTGACGGCGTTAAGGGCGCGAAGAAGTTTATTAACCGGGTATGGAACTTCTTTACAGAGTCTGGTAATATTACAGATACCGATGACGGCAAGCTGACGAAGATCTACCACCAAACGGTTAAGAAGGTAACATCCGACTTTGAGACGCTGGGCTTCAATACCGCTATTGCCCAGATGATGGTCTTTGTGAACGAGGTATATAAGAACGGTACTTGTCCAAGAGAGTATGCAGAAGGCTTTGTGAAGATGATCTCCTGTATCATTCCCCACATTGGTGAGGAAATGTGGCAGATTCTGGGTCATGAGAATACGATCGCTTATGAATCCTGGCCTACCTACTGTGAGGATAAGTGCAAGGATACGGAAATCACCATGGCTGTTCAGGTCAACGGAAAAATGCGTGGTACCGTGGATATGGACGCAGATCTGGACAACGATACCGTGGTTAAGCTGGTACTTGCCGATGAGAAAATTGCCCGCTTTCTGGAAAAGAACGGCGGCAACATCATCAAGACCATCGTTGTTAAGAACAAGCTGGTCAATCTGATTGTGAAATAATCGGTTCATGTCAAAAATGGGAAAAATTAATCTTGACAATATATGCGTAATGGCATATAATAGTCAAGCCGATATGGCCCTGAAAGCATCCAGGATATAGCCGGATGCCATCGGAGGGAGGGAAAACAATGTCTGAAATTCGCGTTAAGGAAAATGAATCTCTGGAAAGTGCTCTGCGTCGTTTTAAGCGTAGCTGTGCTAAGGAGGGCGTTATTGCCGAGGTTAAGAAGCGCGAGCATTATGTCAGCCCCAGCCTGAAGCGTAAGCAGAAGTCTGAAGCTGCCCGGAAGAATAAGAGAAAGTTCTATTAATCTCCCTCTTGTTTTATAAAGCTCGAACCCCCGCAGGCTGTTGTCTGCGGGGGTTTTTATCGTAATTATATCTTCACACCCCTAACAAAGTGTGCATAAACTGTCCTGTAAGCGATTTTGCTTATTCCCAAAATCCTTAAGGGGAGGTAATGAAATGTCTGAATGTTTTCAGGAAAATCTGAACTGCGGTTGCGATGACCTGCAGGGAGGGTTGTCCATTCACACCCGAAAAATTACGGACAGTTGCCGGGATAAGGATTGCATCGAGGATCTGCGAGTCTATTTGACCGCTGGCTCTCAAGCGATTCTTGAGAATAGCTCCGGCGCAAAGGTTCGCTGCGCAGAGCTCTTGCATACCTATATTGATGTAGAGCCGGTTGCTTTTGATAGCAACCACTACTGCATTGATGCAACTTTCTACTACCGCATTATCGCCGATGCTGTAGTGGGTTGCTCCCGTCCGGCTACCCTGTGCGGTGTGGCAGTATTTTCTAAGCGGGCAGTTCTGTGCGGCGAGGAGAGCAAGGCCCGGATATTTACCAGCGATACCCGCTTAGGCTGTGCTGACGGAGCAACACTTGCTACAGTAAACCTGCCTACCGCTGTGGTGGAGGCAATTGCCCACAATTAGTAATGTACAAAATCAACCCTTGTCCTATTTAAAATGTTGAGACACCATCTTATTTGCTGAATTTAGGGTACAATATAGTTACCAACTTAAGGGGGTAATTATATGATCCTAAAAAATAATGATATCTGTGAATTTGCTAACTATCTCCGTTGTGAGGAGAAAAGTGCGGCAACACAAGAAAAATATTTGCGGGATGTTCATACATTTTGCAAATATACAAGCGGCAACGAAGTTTCAAAGGAGCTTGTGGTAGATTGGAAAAAGCATTTGGTGGAGCAAGGGTACGCCGTCCGGTCTATTAACTCTATGCTGGCAAGCGTAAACTGCCTGCTGGAGTTTCTGGGACTGTCCAACTGCAAGGTGAAGAACATCCGAATGCAGCGGCAGACCTACTGTGCTGAGGATAAGGAGCTGACGAAAGCAGAGTATCTGCGACTGTTACAGGCATCTAAAAAGAACGAACAGTTAAATATAGTGATACAGACGATTTGTGGAACAGGTATCCGTGTTTCTGAACTGCAGTATTTCACAGTGGAAGCGGTGCGATACGGCGAAATAACGGTGGATTGCAAAAACAAAACCCGGACGATTCTCATTCCGGGCAAACTAAAAAACCTTCTATTAAATTACGCCAAGCGACACAGCATTGCTGCTGGAGCCATCTTCATTACCCGGACAGGCAAACCACTGAATCGGAGTAATATTTGGGCTGCGATGAAAAAGCTGTGTGAGACTGCAGGTGTCAAGGCTTCTAAGGTTTTTCCTCACAACCTGCGCAAGCTGTTCGCCCGGACATTCTATAGTATTGAGAAGGACATCGCCAAGCTGGCAGATATTCTAGGGCATAGCTCCATCAACACTACCCGAATCTATATTATGACCACGGGTTTTGAGCATCGCCGCAAAATTGAACGCCTGGGACTTGTAGTATAGAAAAAACCACATAATTCGCATTATGTGGTGAATTGTTTCTTTTCTAGCAAAAGTATCACCGCTCCTGCTTTCTTACAACAAAATAATGCGCAATAATGCGCAGCACAAATACGCCCTCTAACCAAAATGCAAAAAATGGTTTTATAGAGGGCGTAATTGTACTGCTTACTATAATAAGTGCACAAGAAAAACCTTGAAATGTCAAGGGTTTTTTTATGGTTTAGAACTTGATTTCACATTCGTATCCGTGTATAATAAAACAAATCAACTATGTAGATTGAAATAATGCACCACATAATGCGAATTATGTGATAATAAACCTCGAACCGGAAAAGAGAACTTTAACGCAAGAGGATCAATCTGCACAAATACAATTCATCTACCTGATCTGTGGTAAGCGTGTAATATTACATCTGCTTACTACGGCAGAGAATAACGTAATGTGAAAATGTATATACGTTGTGCCTGCGCCTGAGAGCCTGTGCCATGTATCGCTTAATGCGATTACGGCGCAGGCTTTTTTATTATGATGAGGTGAGAAAATTGCAAATCAACGCGCAACGCGAAAAAGAGAATCGAAAGAGATATTTATGTCCCGCATGTG
>JAZRNS010000070.1:0-5690 GCA_045648245.1 Faecousia sp.
GTCCATTCTCGTTCTGCATCATTTATATAATTATATTCACTCATTGAAACCCGTCCTTTTCTAATTGCAATATATCATATTAACTGTCCAATAAACAAGCACAATTAAAAAGAAAGCGACCCTTAATGACACAAATTGTATCAATAAGGGTCGGTTAAATGGTGCCGGTGACCGGACCCGAACCGGTACGCTGTCGCCAGCGGTGGATTTTGAGTCCACTACGTCTACCAATTCCATCACACCGGCAGGCACTTGCGTATTATACTACATCTTTTTGAAAATAGCAAGCCCAAATTCACATGTTTCAAAATATTTTTTATATATTCTTTTGGCAATGGCAGCAGGTGGAGCATGTGCCGCCGTCGGGACAGCCAATGCACTTCCTGCCTTTCTTCTTTGCCTTATATACATAAAAGGCTGCGCCGCCTAAGATCAGCACCAACAGGAAAACAAGAATCACATTTTCCATATCATTTACCACTAATTGCGTACTCAGCCTTCACCTTCTTGTCTGCCTGCGCACACAAGAAAACCACGATCCCTACCATAATAAGTACTGCGATCAAACCGCCAATAAACCCTGCGCCCAGCCTTCCGGTAGTCATGAGGGTTCCGATTTGGTAAATTGCAAAGCCGATGGTGTATCCCACGCCAAGCTGCAGCGCAATACCACCCCAAAACCACTTTTTCTGCTGAATCTCGCTGTTCATAGCACCCAACGCTGCAAAGCAAGGGGGTGAGAACAAATTGAACATCAAATACGCCAATGCAGCCGCCTTCGTTAAACCAACCATGGCAGCCGCAACCTCATTGCCGGCGCCTACCATTTCCAGGTTGTCATTGACTGCAAAGCCGTAGCACACAGCCAAGGTGCCTACCACATTTTCCTTGGCAATAAAGCCGGTAACTGCCGCTGCCGCCATTTGCCACGCCTGAATGCCGATTACCGGAACAAGGATGGTTGCAATGGGAGTTGCAATAGTCGCAAGGATTGAGGTATGGGCTGCATCCTCTGCCACTACATGGAAGCTCCAGTCGAAGGACTGCATAATAAACACAGCCGCATTACACAGCAAAATGATGGTACCTGCCTTAACGATGTACGCCCAGCCGCGGCTGCACATATCCATAAATGCCCGCTTCAAAGAAGGCGTTTTATACTCCGGCAGCTCAATAATAAAGAAAGACTTGCGATTCTTATGACCGGCAATTTTGTTTACCAGCAGTGCGCACAGCAGAATCAGCACGATACCCACAAAATACATCAGTGTGCCCACCCAGGAGGCATCTCCAAAGAACGCACCGGCAAACAGCGCGATCACCGGAAGCTTTGCACCGCAAGGCATAAAGGGAGCCAGCATAGCGGTGGCATTCCGTTCCCGCTCATTGCGAATGGTACGGGCCGCCATAACACCGGGTATGGCACAGCCTGTTCCAATAATAAAAGGGATGACAGACTTGCCGGACAGTCCCACCTTTTTGAAAATAGGGTCCAGAACAACGGTTGCTCTTGCCATGTAGCCACAATCTTCCAGCAAAGAGATCATAAAATACATGACCATAACCAAGGGCAGGAAACCAATGACAGCACTGACACCGCCAATAATACCCTCGGTCAGCAGGGCTACCAGGAAGTCATTACCACCGTCCAACGCACCTGCAACCAGTACTTTAAAGGCATCGATCCTCGCTACCAGCCAATCAGCGATCCAGGGGCCGAGCCATGCCTGAGACAGTTGGAATACAAAGAACATAACTGCTGCAAAAATTGCAATACCGGCAATCGGATTTGTCAGGACTGCATCTACTGTGTCCTGGACATTTTTATCTTTGGTCAGTACCTTTCGGGTCTCCACCTGGGAAACGATTTTATTTACAAAGGCAAATCGTTTCCGGTCTGCTTCTTCTACTGCCTTTTTGTCCGTTAAATCGATCACGCCCTGATCATAAGGTGCGATCTGCTCCTTATCTTGCAAGGATACTGCAGCTGCAATCAGGTCTTTCAGGCCCTCTGCATGGGTAGAAACGGTTTCTACCACAGGACAGCCCAACCTTTCGCTGAGGGTCCTGCTATTGATCTCGGTCCTCTTTTTTTCGTTGATATCTGCTTTGTTCAAAGCAACCACCACCGGCACGCCCAACTCCAAAAGCTGTGTGGTAAAGAACAGTGAACGGCTCAGGTTGGTGGCATCCACAATGTTAATGATTACATCCAAATTTTCATTTTTGACATAAGTACTGGTAACACTCTCTTCGGAAGTGAAGGGAGACATAGAATAAGCACCGGGAAGATCCACAGCAATCAATTCCTGATCCCCTGCATATATCTTCTTAATGGGCGCTTCCTTGCGGTCCACCGTAACACCTGCCCAGTTGCCGACCTTTTCATTCCGTCCGGTCAAGGCGTTGAACATTGTGGTTTTACCGCTGTTGGGATTGCCTGCAAACGCAATTCGCATTGGGTTGATTCCTCCTGAAAATGTATGGTAATATAAATGCTTGCGCTGAGATATTCAGCGGCGGTTAGGCGTGACTAACTCCTCTTCTGACGAAAACCGCGGAGAAACTTCCGCGGTTAGTATACAACGATCGCTTCTGCCAACTGGGCATCAATATTGTAACGCGCGTCCTTGATGGAAACCGTACAGCTTCCCCGCCGGCGGGACACCACCGTGATCGGTTCACCGCTATAGCAACCCAGAGAGAACAAGAATCCATTAAGTTCCTCGTCATCGGTGGTAATTCCCTTGATGATGTATTCAATTCCTTCCTGTACTTGGGTCAAGTTCATGATATCACCTAATTGCAATCTTTGTTGTTAGCATATGCTAACTCGTATATAATAATGCACCCAAAGGGCTTTGTCAAGCATTTTTGTGGAAAATTTTTCATTCTTTTACAATCCTTGTACCGGAACGGTTTTCCTGTTATGAACCTATACATTTCAGGGAATGGTAACAATGCACATAATGAAGGAGTGATGGATTTGAGACGGTGGATTGCCGCATTTTTATGTATTTGCTTTCTTTGCATTCCGGTACAAGGGACAAAGGAAGAAAAGCTGGTTGCGCTGACCTTTGATGATGGTCCTTCCGGGCGTTACACCCGGGCGCTGCTCGATGGGCTTGCCCAGCGGGGTCAAAAAGCCACCTTCTTTTTATGCGGTTACCGGATAGCAGAAGATCCCCTTCTGACCCAGCGTATTTTTCAGGAAGGGCACGAAATCGGTCTGCACGGCTATAGCCATAAGCCTCTGAATACCATGTCTCAAAACCAGATCCTGCAGGAATTGGAGCACTCTGCTTCCCTGTTGCCAGAGGGCTGCCAGCCTGTATTTCTCCGTTGCCCTGGTGGCTTGTGCAATAAACGAACAAAACAGGCAGCGGAAGAATTCGGTGTGGCACTGGCCCATTGGTCTGTGGATCCCAGGGACTGGGCGACCTCCAGTGCCGCCACCGTAGAAAAAGAGGTTTTAAACCGCATAAAGGATGGAGATGTGATCTTGATGCACGATATGTCCTCCAGTTCTGTGGAAGCAGCGATGGTGATCGTGGACACATTAGTGGATCAGGGCTTTCGTTTTGTAACCTTGTCTGAACTGGCAATGTCCCGGGATGTTTTTCCGGCTCCCGGAACTGTATATTATTCATTTCCCCAAAAGGAAACAATTCAATAGAAAAACAAAAAATGCATAAAAATAGAACATTTAAGACCTTGCCTAAGACTACCTCTTGTGTTAAAATATAGAAAAACAAACAGGAGGTATATCCATGGATATCAAAAAACTCGTTTTCGACCTGGTGGGCTGTAAATTTACCGGCCCTGTGGAAGAGATCGCTACCAGCGACCTGATCGTAAAATTTGACGGACAGAAAGCAACCATCGGTGCCAGCACTATCCCTGCAAAGGCCCGTGGCTACATGCTGTTGGCTAAGGCATTCGCCGAGGGTAAGACGCTGGACATTACACAAAAGGCAGCTTTCAAGCTGATCGGTGTTATGCTGGATGTTTCCCGCGGCGGTGTTATGAAGGTCAGTTCTGTTAAGAAGTATATTGATTATATGGTCGCCCACGGTATGAATATGCTCATGCTGTATACTGAGGATGTTTACGAGGTCGAGGGCTATCCTTATTTTGGCTATCAGCGCGGCCGTTACACCCTGAAGGAGCTGCAGGAGATCGACGATTATGCCGATTCTCTTGGCGTTGAGGTCATCCCCTGTATTCAAACCTTTGGCCATCTGGAGCAGTTCCTGCGCTACCCCTCCAGCTCTGATGTGAAGGATAGCGCTTCCGTTCTGCTGGTAGGTGAAGAGAAGACCTATGATTTGATTGAAGCCTGTGTTGCCACATGCCGCAAGGCTTTCCGCTCCAACCGTCTGCACATCGGCTGCGACGAGACCCGTGGCTTGGGTCTGGGTGAGTATTTGAACCGCAATGGCTATCACGATCGCTTCACCATTTTTAACGCCCACCTTGAGAGGGTTACTGAGATCTGCGCAAAGTATAACTATCGTCCTATGATGTGGAGCGATATGTACTTTACCCTGGTCAATGCCCACGGTGTTAAGGACTACGATCCTTCTCTGATCGTTCCCCAGTACGCCATCGATGCAATGCCCGACTGCGATATGTGCTTCTGGGATTACTACAATCTGGACAATGACTTCTACCGCATCAACATCGAAAAGCATAAAACCTTTAACCGACCTGTTGTCTTTGCCGGCGGACTCTGGACATGGGACGGTATGGTTCCCTATCATACCCACACCCACAACACTATGAAGCCCGCTATGGAAGAATGTCTGCGGGGGGGTATTGACGAGCTGATCATTACCTCCTGGAGCAACGACGGCACCGAGACCAGCCATATGCTGGGTCTGCCTATGCTTTCTCTGTTCTCCGAGTACTGCTGGCTGGGTGAAAAGTGCACCGACGAGGATATCTGGAGCATCAGCACCTTTATGACCGGTATGACCAAAGAACTGTCTGATGCGGTCAGCGACTTCTTCTTCCGTTATGACGGTGCTATCCGTGCAGGCAAGCATATTATGTGGAGCGATCCGCTGATTAACCTGCTGTTCCAGGACTTTGATATGGACGCAGGTGTCAATTACCTGACAAACAGCATGAAGGTCTTTGAAAAGTATGCAGACCATCCCGATGTTCCCTACTTCAAGGCTGTATTCCAGTGCTGTCTTGACAAGTGCTACATCCACTTGAACCTGCAGAACAAGTACAAGGCCGGTGATAAGGCATGGCTGAAGAACTTTGCAGACAACGAGATTCCTGTGATGATCGAGCACTTTGCCAAGCTTCAGAAGCTGCATTACATCTCCTGGCATGCAGACTACAAGACCCACGGTTTTGAGCGCATTATGTGCCGTTATGCTGCCACTAAGGAGCGTTTGGCATACACTGCTGAGGTTATCAACAAGTATCTCAATGGTGAGATTTCGGAAATTGAGGAGCTGGAGCCTGAGATTCTCCACGATGGTCTCCACAAATGGTTCTCCGCCCGCCACTTTATGTACATTGAAGTGCACTAAAACACATAGAAAGAGGCTGTCCACTAGGACAGCCTCTTATTTATTTGCAGTGTGTCAAATTTCAGTTTGTCAGCGTGTTCCCCAAACACATCAATACCCCGTAGGGGCGACCTGTGGTCGCCCGCGGGCGGTCGCAGACCG
>JAZRNS010000071.1:0-8518 GCA_045648245.1 Faecousia sp.
CGGCAGAAGGAACAGCTATAAATCACCCCTTTTTTATCAATATATATTACAAAATTCATCCGTTTTTAATGAAGCATCATTCACCAAGGGAACATCAGTCATGCAACGACATCATTACAGAAGGCACACTTAGTTAAAAAACCGACTTGTAGAAACAAGTCGGTTTTTTGGCGGAGACGGCGAGATTCGAACTCGCGTGGGATTGCTCCCTAACTGATTTCGAGTCAGCCCCGTTATGACCACTTCGATACGTCTCCGTATATATTAAATTCTGTTTAGTGTATAACACAATACACAATCATTTACCGAACGGGGCGCCCCGTTATGTCCCCACTTCGATACGTCTGTGTATTGCTGGCTTATTATATCAACATAGCATAGAAAAATCAAGTATTTTTCGCCATTTCCAGCACCTTTTGCGCTTCCTCCAGCATTTCCGGATACCGGTGTTTTTGGTGGGGGCGCAGGCAGTCAGAGCAGTCCTTAATGCCCCCTTCCGTATAGGTAAAATCGCCGCCGCACCGGTCGCCCAAGGCATACAGCGGGCAATAACAGAACAGGCAGTTAAACTGTTGTATCTCCACACCCCGATGGCAGGGAAAATATTCACAGGCGGTATTTTGAAAAAATTCGTGATTTGCCATGGTCTGCTCCTTTGCTTTTTCGGAAAAATATGTTAAAATACTGTCCAAGGATACCCCTTTGGGGGCTGGCAGGCGAATTCTACAGGCGCACCTGTATAGGGATGGTTAAATGCGAGACGATAGGACCACAGGGCGATCTCGCACTCATCTTCCAACAGACCGTATTTTCTGTCTCCTACCAAGGGCATGTCTCTGCCGGAGAATTGCGCCCGGATTTGGTGGGTTCTTCCGGTGTGCAACCGGATCTGCACCTTGCTAAGACCGTCTGCAACGCCCAGCACCTGATAATCCAAAATTGCTTCCTGTACATCTTTTCCCGGCTCCTGTACAATGTAGGTCTTCCGCTCCTGCTTGTTGCGCAGCAGCAGGTCCTTCATCACGCCTGCATCCTGCAGGGGTCTGCCATGGACCACCGCCAAATATTCTTTTTGAAATTGACCTTCCCGAATCTGCTGAGAAAGGGCAGATGCCGCTTTTGCACTGCGCGCCAGCACCATCAATCCGGAGACTACCCGATCCAGCCGATGGACGGTGCGCACATTGCCCTCCGGCTCGCCCAACGCCTGCCGAACCATCTCCGGCATACCGCCGGGCTCATCTGTAGACAAGACCCGGGGCGGTTTGATACAAACCACAATATCCCGGTCATGATAAATCAGTTCCATATGTTACTTCCTATCGTTTTTTCTTATCCTAACAAATTTTTCTTCGTTTTGCAAGATGAAAGGAGCAGCCCCTATGAAGATCGTTATTTTAGAAGCCAGTGCTGTGAATCCCGGAGACCTTTCCTGGGATGTGCTGAACCAATTTGGTGAGGTTACCCTTTACGACCGCACCGACCCTGCTGAGGCAGTGGCGCGAATTGGGGATGCCCAAATCGTTCTCATTAACAAAACGCCCATCACCGCAGAGCTTTTGGATTCCTGTCCCAGCGTAAAGCTGATCTGCGTACAGGCCACTGGCTACAATGTGGTAGACTGCGATGCTGCAAAGGCGCGGGGTGTTACTGTTTGTAATGTACCGGCATACGGCACAGATGCCGTTGCTCAGTTTACCTTCTCCCTGCTTTTGGAGCTGTGTAACCGGGTGGGGCATCATGACCGGATGGTTCACGACGGCGCATGGTGCCGCTGCCCCAGCTTCTGTTTCTGGGACACACCCCAAATGGAGATTGCGGGCAAGGCCATTGGCATCGTGGGCTTTGGTCGCATCGGTCGTGCCGTAGGCAAGATCGCCAATGCCTTTGGCATGAAGGTTTTGGCCTACAACCGCAGCCGCTGTGCAGAAGGTGAGGCCATTGCAACTTATGTGGATCTGGATACCCTGCTGTCTTCCAGCGATATCGTTTCCCTCCACTGTCCTATGACACCGGAAACTGCCGGTTTGATCAATGCCCAGACCATAGCGAAAATGAAGGACGGCGCTATTTTGCTCAATACCGCCCGGGGTGCGATTATCAACGAGCAGGATGTTGCTGATGCCCTGAAGCAGGGCAAACTCCGTGGCGCAGCCATGGATGTGGTCAGCCAGGAACCCATGGCACAGGACAATCCCCTTTTGGACGCACCCAACTGCATCATCACACCCCACATGGCCTGGACGCCTGTAGAAAGCCGTCAGCGCATTATCGATTGCAATGTGCAAAGTATTCAGGGCTTCCTGAATGGAAAGCCGGTTAACACAGTAAATTAAGGAGGTCTTTCTATGCCCAAATCAGACAACCAAAAACTGAAGATCCTCTATATTTTAGATTACCTGCAAAAAAACTCTCACGAGGATCACCCCGTTAGAGCTTCTGAACTGATTCAAATGCTGGATGCCCACCGCATCCGGTGCGACCGCAAAACGGTCTATTCCGACATTGCCGCATTGCAGGACTACGGTGTGGATATCATCTCCATTCCCGGCAAGAATGGCGGCTATTATGTGGCGTCCCGGAATTTTGAGCTGCCGGAACTAAAGCTACTGATTGATGCGGTCCAGTCCAGCCGATACCTGACGGAGAAGAAATCCAAGGAGCTGATCGAAAAGCTTTGCGCCCAGTGCAACGAGCAGGACGCAAAGCTAATGAAGCGAACCGTTTTGGTTTCCGGACGGGTCAAGAGCATGAATGAGACCATCTACTACAATGTAGATGCCATTCAGGAAGCCATTGCCCAAAACAAGCAGATCTCCTTCCGGTATTTTGACTGGGATTTGGGTCCCACCCGCCGATATCGGGAAAAGGAATATTTGGCCAGTCCTTACGGCCTGTGTCAAGACCATGAAAACTGTTATCTGCTGGCCCTTTCCCAGCGCCACGGCATCACATCCTACCGGGTGGACCGTATGATCGACATCTCCATTGACGATACCCCTCGCACCCCCTGTCCGGAGCTGACCGGCAAGGCGCTGAACGATCACGCCAATCGGTTGTTTCAGATGTACTCCGGCGACGCGCTGGATGTAAAGCTGCGGTTCCACAGAAGCCTGATCAATGTGGTTATCGACCGGTTTGGAAAAGAAACCATGCTCATTCCCGATGGGGAGGAACACTTTAACTTTACCGTTAAGGTTGCGGTTTCACCCATGTTTTTAAGCTGGGTCATTGGGTTTGGCAACAAGGCAAAGATCCTGCACCCCCAATCGGTGGCTGACCAGTGTAAGGCGCTGTGTCAGGAAGCTATGAGCCAGTATTAAGCTCTGCTTCCGGTGTAGCCAAATAGAATGAATCAAACAGCTCCTGCCAGGTTTTCTGCAGCTGGCCGGCTTGACTCTCCCCTGCCATGACCGTAAGGGCATAGTGGTAATTACCATCGTCCAGCACACAGGCTCTGCCCACCTGATCCTCCCCTTCACCGGCGGCTGCCCACACCCATTCATAGCGTGTAAATCCATCTGTCCGTGTCTTCATGAGGGTCAGTTCTTCTTGGCCAAAGCCTGTTAGGGTCCGCACAGTATTTTCCAGATCTCCGGCACTAAGGGTCTGCACTGTGGCGGTGTAGCCGTCGCACAAATAGATCTTCCCCTGCTGAGAATCCTGCAAAACACTTACGCTGGCATCCACCGGAATATCCACGATCATTTGCCATTGGGGTGCTAAGACCGGTTGCAGATTTTCATCGTTCACCGTTTCCATTGTCTTTTCCGCTCCACAGCCGGCAAGCAAAAGGATTAGTGCCGCAAGTATCCAACATTTTTTCACAATACTTCCCTCCCGAAAGGTTTCTTTATGCTCATTTACCTGTTACTAATCAATGCGCTTGGCTTTCTGCTTATGCTAGCAGACAAGCAAAAAGCAAGAAAAAATCGTTGGCGGATCCCGGAAGCCACTTTGCTAACTGTGGCCCTTTTGGGCGGCAGTTTGGGAATGCTTGCAGGCAAGAAGCTTTTCCGCCACAAAACCCAAAAGCCGAAATTTTCCATAGGCGTGCCTGTTATTTTGGCTGTGCAGGCGGTTTTGGCAGTGATCTATTTCCTTTAGACAGCAAAAACGGAGGCATATATAGCCTCCGTTTTTCTTATTTAAGAAGTGCTTCTGCGCACATGATCCCGTCTACTGCCGCGGACATAATGCCGCCTGCATAGCCTGCGCCTTCGCCGGCAGGATAAAGTCCTTCCAAACCTGTAGATTGTCTGTCCTCTCCGCGCAATATCCGCACAGGGGATGAACTTCTGGTTTCCGGTGCAGTCAGCACTGCATCGGGATGGGCAAAGCCCTTGAGGTTTCCATCCAGCAAGGGTAGTGCAGCTTCCAGCGCTTTCGTAATTTTTTCCGGCAGGAAAGTGTGCAGATCGCACCATTTGACCCCAGGCTGATAGGTAGGCTTCACCGTGCCTGCACCGGTGCTGGGTCTTCCTTCCAGAAAATCCCCTACCCGCTGGGCAGGTGCACAGTAATTACTGCCACCGGCAACAAACGCCCCTTCCTCCAACTGCCGCTGGTAGTACATACCCGCAAGTGGCCCTTCCCCGGGGAAGTCCTCCGGCTGTAAGCTCACCAGCAGCGCCGCATTGGCGTTTATACCCTCCCTGTCAGCATAGCTCATGCCGTTGGTGGCAATGCGTCCTTTCTCTGAAGCTGCCGCCACCACATAGCCGCCGGGACACATGCAGAAGGAATAGACCGTCCGGTCAGGCAGATGCTTTACCAGCTTATAATCCGCCGGCGGCAATACCGGGTCGACCTTGCCGTACTGCGCCTGATCGATCGTTTCCTGCAAATGCTCGATTCGCACACCCATGGCAAAGGGCTTCGCCTCCATGGGGATACCCGCTGTACAAAGGGTTTCCAAGGTATCCCGGGCGCTGTGCCCAATGGCCAAAATCACCTGATCGCAGGCAAGCTCCTCCGTGCCGTTGATTTCCAGCCCTGTAACCCTTCCCTTTTCCTGAATCAGCCGGGTAACCTGCGCGCCGAAACGCACCTGCCCGCCCAAGCTGATGATCCTCTGACGGATATTCTGTACCACCGTCAAAAGCACATCCGTTCCCACATGGGGTTTGGCATCAAAGAGGATATTCTCCCTTGCGCCAGCCGCCACAAGCTGTTCCAGTACCCAGCCGATCCGGGGATTGTTGATGCCGGTATTTAATTTCCCGTCTGAAAATGTACCGGCTCCGCCTTCGCCGAACTGCACATTGCTTTTTTCGTCCAGTTCACCGGTCTGCCAGAATTTTTGCACCTTTTCATGGCGGGACGCTGCATCCTCCCCTCGCTCCAGCACCAGAGGACATGCCCCAGCCAAAGCCAGCACCAATGCCGCAAACATACCTGCCGGTCCAAAGCCTACTACTACAGGGCGGTTTACAAAACCGGGGCAGGTTTTAGGCGGTTTATAATAGGAAACAGGCGCAATGCTTGCCCGCTTACATCCGCTTTGCCGCAAAATCTTTGCTTCGTTACCCTCTACCGCCACATCTACCGTGTAGACCATGCGCACTTCCGGTTTTTTTCGGGCATCGATGGATCTGCGGACGATTTTCAGTTTCCGTATTTTGGAGCCGGATATCTTCAGCGCCCGGGATGCTTCATAAATCAGCTGCTGGGGCGTATGCTCCGGGTCCATTGTAATTTGGGAAATTCGAATCATACCGTTTCCTTTCCTGCATGCAAGCCTGCCACGCGGCCGGAACTCCATGCCCATTGCAGATTGTAGCCGCCGCAATCGCCATCGATATCCAGCACCTCACCGCAGGCATACAGCCCCGGCATCAGCTTGCTTTCCATGGTGTTGGGGTTAAACTGCTCTGTCAATACGCCTCCGGCAGTTACCTGGGCGCTGTCCATGCCCAAGGGTTCTTTCAGACCGATTTCAAAGAACTTGACTGCTTGGCATAGCTGCTGTATCTGACTACGGCTCAGCTCGTTTGCGAATTTACCCTGAATGCCCGCGGCTTTTGTCAGGACTCTGCCCAGCCGGTTGTGGAGAACGCCGGTAAGCAATTCCTCCATAGGCAGAGCTGTCTCCTTGCGCCGTAACAGCTCCGCTTCCAGCATAGCTACCTCCCATTGGGGCAGAAAATCCATGCGGCAGATCCACTTTCCCGCCGCCTGACAAACATCACGGCTGATTTCAAAAATAACCGGTCCGGACAGACCATACTCCGTAAACTGCACTTCTCCTGTACTGTGGGTAACCACATTGCCATCGTGCAGAATTTCCGCTTTGCAGTTGGCACGCACACCTTTTAGCGCCACATTGCCGCTCCAATCCGAGCGCAACTGCACCAAGGCAGGACGCAGGCGGCTGGATTTATGCCCCAGCTTACCAAGGAGGTGGTAGCCAGCCATTGAACCGCCCAGCTTTGTGCCTGCCAAGCCGCCGCATGCAATAATCAGTTTGTCCACCTGCACCGAGTCCTCCGCTGAGGAAAGGGTGAATCCAGCTTGGTCTTTTCGCGCTTTCCGCACTTCAAAGCCGGTTTTCACCGTAATATTGGGCTTATCCAGCGCCAGGCGCAATACATCCACCACAGAGTTTGCCTGATCGGAGTAGGGATAGACCCGACCGGAAGCTTCCGCTGTGGTAACCAGCCCCAAAGACGCAAACCAGCTTAAGGTCTGCTGCACATCAAAGGCCTGCAAAGCAGGCTGGACAAAGGCAGGATCGTTTCCGTGATAGCCGCCGTCATTTGCATGTAAATTCGTCAGGTTGCAACGGCCGTTTCCCGTTGCCAGCAGCTTTCTGCCTACCCTTGCCTGCCGTTCCAGCACGATTACCTGATTGTTGGGATTTTCTGCTGCTGCCAATGCCGCCGCCATGCCCGATGCGCCGCCGCCAATAATACCTACAACCACCTGTTCCGCCGCCCTTTCTCCGGCAGGAACAAGCCCCGCCTGCCTGTATTTTCTTCATTATAACCGAATACGGCTTTGGAAACAAGAAAAACTTCCTTGCAATGACGAAAGTCTGTGGTATAATACATTTTGGTGATAGTATGGATCGGGGCAATATCGACAAAATCGCCCGCACGCCGGAAGACAAAGTATTGCTGGCAAAGGTGTGGGATAAAATATGCGCCGGTATCAATCGGAACATTCCGGCAAACACCGGCTTTTTGTCCTTGCGGGAGCTGGACATGACCCGGTATCTGTTCGGCACGGTGGAAGGTCTGTATGCCTTCGGCGGTTATGCAAGCGCAGAGCGCAAAATACTTGTGTACCTGCCGGAGTATTTGGAAGAAGATTCCCTGTGGGAAGAAGCTTCTCCGATCGTGTGCCTGCGGGCGCACTTTTACGAGGGCGACAGCCCCAGTCATCGGGATTTTCTCGGTGCGCTTATGGGTGCTGGTATTGCAAGGGAAACCGTTGGAGATATTTGTGTTGGCAAAGGCTACTGCGATTTCTTTGTAACGGAAGAAATCGCCCCCTATATTCTGCAAAACTTCACCGGCGCGGGCCGCACAAAGGTGCGTATGGAGCAAATCCCACTGCAAGCTGCGTGCGTTCCGGAGCCGGAAGTGAAAGAAATTAAGGATACACTGGCATCCCTGCGGCTGGACAGCGTGATCAGCACCGGTTTTCGAATCGGCAGAAGTCAAGCAGCCCAATATATTGTTTCCGGCAAGGCTGCTATTGACGGACTTCCCTGCGAAAAGCCGGATAAAGCAGTTGCAGAAGGGGCAAATATTTCTGTGCGGGGTCTTGGGAAAATTTGCCTGACCACAGTAGGAAGGCAAACAAAAAAAGGAAGAATCTCGGTGATTATCCACCGTTATGTGTGAGGGTTTACTATGAACATGAATGAAGTGATTGCCAGAATCAATGAACTGGCAGCAAAGGCAAAGGCAGAAGGTTTGACTGAAGAAGAACTGGTAGAACGGGACCGACTGCGCAGAATCTATATTGATTCTGTAAAAGCCAGCCTGACAGGCCAGTTGGACAATACCTATATCGTCTATCCCGACGGCACAAAGAAAAAGGTTGGGCCGAAAAATTAAACAGACAACCCGGCGATTTGTAGGTTTGTCAATGATGTGTTACACAGAAGGGAAAGCGAGTAAGGTCTGCTTGGGAGAGCGCCAGTTGAGGGGCCTCATGGGAAAGTTATTGTATTGACGCTGTCTTTTCTCCAGCTGAGATTTGAAGTCCCGAAAGGAATAGAAGGAATGTGAGGCGTAGAAATCCTCATTATCCTTACGGTGACTTCGCTCAACTTTACCGTTGTGACGAGGCGTAAAGGGTCTAATTAGCTTGTGTTGTATTCCTAAATCACAAAGGGTTTTCTCAAACAGAGTCGGCTTTTTTGTTCCTCTTGCATTGAGCCGATTTGTAAACTCAAGACCGTTATCGGTCTGCACACACTCAATGGCATAAGGAAATGCCTTGACTACATGTTTGATGAACTCAGCAGATGAATAGGTGCTATGTTCCTCAAACGCCTCAAGGATAC
>JAZRNS010000072.1:0-9966 GCA_045648245.1 Faecousia sp.
TCTGACGGCTATGCCAGAAACTATATGCTACCCAGAAAAATTGCTGTGGAGGCTACTGCAGATGCGGTCAATACCATGCGTATGAACGATAAGGCTGCTGCTGAGCGTGCGGCAAAGGAGCGGGCAGAGGCTTTGGAAATCCCTAAGAAGCTGCGGGACATGACTTTGGCCGTTACCGCAAAAGGCGGCGGAGCCGGCCGCCTGTTCGGCTCTGTTACCAACCAGGAAATTGCAGACGCCTTGAAGGCAAAGACCGGTATCAATCTGGATAAGCGTAAGATCGTGATTGCAGACCCCATCAAGAGTGTTGGCACTTATACAGTTCAGTGCAAGCTGGGTTATGAGATCACTGCACCCCTGAGCGTTAAGATCGAGGAAGCTTAAAAGATATAAGAAAGAGGGAAAACCTCATGAATGAAGAACTGACTATGAAGCAGCTTCCCCAATCGGTGGAAGCAGAACAGGCGGTTTTGGGATCGATCCTGATCGACAGCCGTTGCATCACAGATGTGATCGGCCTGCTGCAACCGCAGGATTTCTATCTGCAGCAGAATCGGGAGATCTATGAAACCATTTATACCATGTTTAACTTCTCCCAGACCATCGATCCGGTTACTGTGCTGGATAAGATGCGGGAACTGGGTGTCTACCACGATAATTCCCGGGATTATATTTTACAGCTGATGGAAATCACCCCAACCGCAGCCAATGCTGTTCGCTACGCAAATATCGTGCGGGAGAAGGCAATGCTCCGTGGTTTGGCGGATGCATCTGCGGATATTTCTGAAATGGTTTATACCCAGGTGGGTACACCCTCCGAGATTTTGGAGAGTGCAGAGAAGAAGATCTATGCATTGCGCAAGGGTGAGCGCGGGGATTCGTTAGAGCATATTGGTGTTACGCTCCATAAGGTTTTCGACCGATTAACTGAGCTGAGCCAATCGGATTCTATGATTCCTGGTATGTCCACCGGACTGCGGGACCTGGATAAGAAGATCAACGGACTGAACAATTCTGATCTTTTACTGGTAGCGGCAAGACCGGCCATGGGTAAGTCTGCCTTTGCTTTGAACCTTGCGCTGAATGTGGCGAAGAAATACAATAAGACTGTAGCAATCTTCAATCTGGAGATGTCCAGAGAGCAGCTGGCGATGCGTCTGCTGGCTATTGAAAGCTTTGTAGACGGACAGAAAATGGCAACCGGAAAGCTGACGGAAGAAGAATGGAGTAAGCTGTGCATGGCATCTGCGGCTTTGAGTCAGACCGATATTCGTATTGATGACAATCCGTCTATTACGGTGGCAGAAATGAATGCAAAGTGCCGCAGAGTAGAGAATCTGGGTCTTGTGGTTGTGGACTATCTGCAGTTGATGAGCGGATCCGGCTATGGCAAAAACAGCGACAACCGTGTCAATGTTGTGGGCGAAATTTCCCGTGCCATGAAGATCATGGCCAAGGAACTGAATGTGCCTGTTGTTTGCCTGAGTCAGTTGTCCCGTGGCCCGGAAAGCCGTACAGACAAGCGGCCTATGCTGTCTGATCTGCGTGAGTCCGGTGCTATCGAACAGGATGCTGACGAGGTGTTGTTCCTGTACCGCGATGAGTATTACAATGAGAACACTGAAGATAAGGGCATTGCAGAGTGTATTGTTTCCAAGAACCGCCACGGTGAGGTTGGAACGGTGAAACTGCAATGGATCCCCCAGTATCAGACGTTTGCAGATCGGGAGTGGAAGCATGCTGAATAAGCTGCTGAGGTGTATTCGGCGCTATGAATTGATTACCCCCGGAGAACGAATTGTCTGTGCTGTTTCCGGCGGTGCAGATTCTATGGCGCTGTTGTGGGCAATGTATTTGCTGCAGGATAAGCTGCAGATCCAAGTGGTTGCCGCCCATGTAAATCATGGCTTGCGTGGGGAAGAGTCAGATCGGGAAGAAGACTTTGTTCGTAAGTTTTGCGAAGGGTATCATATTCCGTTCTATTCCCAAAAAGTATCGGTACAAGCCGGCAAAAAAGGCTTGGAAGCGGCAGCGCGGGAAGCACGGTACGGCTATCTGCAATCCCTTCCCGGAAAGGTGGCTACAGCCCATACAGCCAATGATAACGCAGAAACTGTGCTGATGCACATGGTTCGGGGAACGGGTCTAAAAGGTCTTGGCGGAATCAGCCCTGTAAAGCCGGGGGTGATCCGTCCTATGCTAACGGTAACAAGAGAAGAAGTGCTGGCATTTTTGGGAGAATACCATATCCAGCATGTAACAGATAGCTCTAACGCATCTGACTGTTTTCTGCGTAACCGCTTGCGCCATCATGTCATGCCCCTGTTGGAGCAGGAAAATCCGCGCCTTGCAGAGGATATTTCTGCTATGGCAATGGGACTGCGGGAGGATGAGGCAGAATTGGAACAGCAGGCACAGCCTGTTTGCGATGTGGAAAAGCTAAAGGCGATGTCCTCCCCACGCAGAAGCCGATGTTTGCTTGCTTTTTTGAAAGAATGTCATGTGCCGGAACCGGAACGGCAGCATGTTGCATTGGTGGAAAGCCTGGTGTTTTCTCAGAATCCTTCTGCAAAGGCCAATTTGCCCGGCGGAATCACGGTCGCCCGGGAATATGACCGTCTGTGTGTGCTAGAACACAACGATGGAATAAAGGAAGTAATATTACCCTGTCCCGGTACGGTTGTGCTGGAGAATTTGCAGCTTCGGGTTATCTGTAGTGAGAACTTGAGCATACCCGGTAGCTTTCAAGTTCAGCCAAACGGACAAATGGTAGTGCGTTCCAGACGGGCAGGGGATAGGATCCGGCTTGCCGGTGGAACAAAGTCATTAAAAAAACTATTTATTGACCGTAAGATTCCGGTTTCTGAACGAGACAGAATACCAATTATTGCAGATGATACAGGCGTTTTAGGTGTTTATAACATCGGCCCAAATCTGGATAGAGTAACACAGGATGGGCTTGGTGTGAATATTTTGTTTGAACAGCTCTCCAAAGAGAGATAATAATGGAGGAGATCGTTATGATACAGGATATTAAAGAAGTGCTTTTAACAGAAGAAGAAATTCAGAACAAGGTCAAAGAACTGGCAAAACAGCTTTCTGAAGAATATGCGGGCAAGGACCCTATATTCATTGGCGTGCTGAAGGGCGTTATTATTTTCTTTGCAGATATGGTGCGCAATATTAACATACCCAGCCAGATTGACTTTATGTGGATATCCTCTTATGGCAGCGGTTCTGTTTCCATGGGCGAAATGATTGTAAAGCGGGATGTTTCCGCAGATATCAAGGGTCGTCATGTGGTTATTTTGGAGGATATTTTCGATACCGGTAATTCTCTGGAGTTCACCTATAAGCACCTTTTAAGCAAGGAACCTGCGTCCCTGAAGATCTGTACATTGCTTGACAAGCCTGAGCGCAGAAACCCCAAGGTTACAGTGAAGCCGGATTATGTGGGATTTGTGATCCCCAACGAATTTGTTGTAGGTTATGGCCTGGATTATAACGAGTACTATCGGAATCTGCCCTATGTGGGTATTTTGAAGCCGGAAGTATATAGCAAATAAGGAGAATCAAATTTGAAGAATCGCAAACTACTGGGTGTCATAGTGTATGCTGCCATCTTAATGCTGGTATTCAGCTGGATACTGGGCCTGTTCAATGTGGGAAGAAATAATCTGACCTACTCCCAGATCATTTCCTTGTTCCAACAGGAACAGGTCAGCAGTTTCACCGTAGAAGGCAATGCAATTCAACTGAGGCTGTATGAAGAATATGAGGGGAAAACCACCCTGACAGCGGAATTGTCTGACCCTGACGGATTTCGTCAGGAGATGTGGGATACATTACAAAGCCAAACTGCCAGTGGCGTTTTGAAGAGCTACGATTTCCGTGCCGGTGATAAGGTGAGCCCCTACGATTACATCCTGCCCATTGTAATTGCCGGCTTGATCCTGCTGATTGCATGGGTCATATTGGCAGGCAGAGCAGGGGGAAACGGCAACCCTATGGCAAATTTCGGTAAGGCGCGGACCCACCACGGTCAGGCATCCGGAAAGAAAATTACCTTTGATGATGTTGCCGGTGTTGATGAGGAAAAGGCAGAACTGCAAGAGGTTGTAGATTTTCTGCGTAATCCGGATAAGTTTACAGCAATCGGCGCAAAGATCCCCCATGGCATTTTGCTCTCCGGCCCTCCCGGTACCGGTAAGACCTTGCTTGCCAAAGCAGTTGCTGGAGAGGCTGGTGTGCAGTTTCTATCTATCTCCGGTTCAGATTTTATGGAGATGTATGTTGGCGTTGGTGCAAGCCGTGTAAGGGACTTGTTTGAGCAGGCAAAGAAAATTGCCCCCGCAATCATTTTTATCGATGAGATCGACGCTGTGGGCCGTAAGCGCGGCTCCGGTATGGGCGGTGGACATGATGAGCGTGAGCAGACATTGAACCAGCTGCTTGTGGAAATGGACGGCTTTGATCGCACCGAGGGTGTGATCGTGTTGGCAGCAACCAACCGCCCGGACATTTTGGACCCGGCACTGCTGCGCCCCGGTCGTTTTGACCGTCAGATCCATGTTGGCGCGCCTGACGCTAAGGGCAGAGAAGAGATTCTGAAAGTTCATGCAAAGAACAAGAAAATGGACGATTCTGTGAATCTGCACACCATTGCGTTGGCTACTTCCGGATTTACCGGCGCAGATCTCAGTAACCTTCTCAACGAGGCTGCGATTCTGGCGGCTAGAGAGAATCGTCCTGTGCTGAATATGCAGGACCTGAACGAAGCAATGATGAAAATCGTTGCAGGACCTGAAAAACGCAGCCGGCTTCGTCTGCAAAAGGATCTGCGGCTGACTGCAATCCATGAAGCCGGTCATGCTGTGGCAATGTATAATTTGCCTGACCATGATCCGGTCCATCAGATATCCATTATTCCCCGGGGTAATGCCTTGGGTCTGACATGGACCCGTCCTGTGGAGGACACCACCCATTTGACCCGCAATGAGATGTATCACCAAATCGTTGGACTCTTGGGTGGTCGTGTCGCAGAGGCTATTTTCCTGCAGGATATTTCCACAGGCGCATCCAACGATATTGACCGGGCATCCAAGCTTGCCCGGGACATGATTGGAAGATATGGTATGTGTGAGAAGTTGGGTACCGTATCCTATACCGGCGGTGATGAACTGTTTATCGGTCGGGATTACCAGAGCACCAAGAGCTATTCTGAAAAGGTAGCCGGCACAATGGACGATGAAGTTAAGGCACTGATCGACAAGGCGTATGACCATTGTGAGCAGATCCTGCGCAAGGATGCGGACAAAATGAAGGCAGTTGTGGAGTTTTTGCTTACCAATGAAACAATGACTGGCGCACAGTTTGCACAGTGCATGGCTGGTGAAGAAATTGAAGCAGCATCGGACACCGCATTGTTTGATGCATATAGGGAAACCTAAAGATATAGCGGCATCTGGTTGTAATCAGATGCCGCTGTTTTCATAGCCCATACAGATAGATTGCAAGAAAATGTAACAAACTGCCCAAAACAACAAAGATGTGAAAGATACTGTGCATCCATGGATGTTTTGCTCCGATCCCATAGAGAACAGCGCCTACAGTATAAGCAATTCCCCCTGTCAGTAACAGAACAAAACCGGGGAAGGTCATGACAGCCATGGCTTTTCTTGAAAAGAAAATGATACCCCAACCCATGCCAATGTAGCAGATCATGGATAGTATTCTATATTTCGTTAGATCAATTGCAGTCAATGTTGCAGCTGTGATGGCCAGTATCCATTCTGCGGTCAATAGTCCCCAGCATAATCCCGGATATACAGGCAAAAAAGCAGAAAGAAGGATCGGGGTATATGTGCCGCAGATTAAAAAGTAGATAGTACAGTGATCGATAACCTGCATAACCTTCTTGCCGATAGAAGGTCTAAGTCCGTGATATACACTGGAAACAGTATATAAGCTGATTAATGCTCCACCGTAGATTGCAGAACCAATGATTCCTGCAACATTTTCTTGATTTGCCGACCGTATTACACATAGCACCAGGATCAATACGCCAAGTGCTCCTCCGGTAATGTGGGTTACCATGTTCGTTATTTCCTCTCTCTTTGAATAGTTTGGGAGGCTTCTGTCAGCAAGTTTTGTTCTTTTTCGCATGGAGATACCGCCTTTCTTGTTTGTGCTGATTGTAACACCAAAAACTGCTTTTGTATCTCTACATGTGATACATTGTCCTCTACATTTGGACAATTGTTTGTCTACTGAGGGTAGAGCGTATAATTAGTGCAAAATGCACAAATACCGAGAATAAAATTTGGCGTGGATACAGTAAGTTTACAATCAAAATGCGTGATTTCCCGGTAAAAGTATGATATAATGTTATCGGTAGCAGGATGCGACCAACCCAACCCGAGAAAGGAGAGGCTATGGATAATATCTTGTTTTTTCTGACGCCGAAAGCGCTTTGTGCCTTTGTCTACGATGACTTCTCTATTCGTCAGGCACTGGAGAAAATGGAATCTGCAGGCTATGCGGCGTTACCCATACTTACGAAACATGGCGAATACCGAGGCACCCTGACAGAGGGTGATCTGCTGTGGGCCTTAAAAAATATATGCTACATGGATATGCGACAGGCAGAGGCCAGACGCATTATGGAAATTGCCCGCAGAAAGGACAATGTCCCGGTTCGGGTAACCACCGGCATGCAGGATCTGGTGGAGCGGGCAAGCTCTCAGAACTTTGTTCCTGTTGTGGACGATAAGGACACATTCATCGGCATCGTAACAAGAGGTTCTATTATCAAATATTGCTCCCAGCACCTTTTTACAGAAGACTAAATATCCGCCACCTACGGTCAAAGTGCCATAGGTGGTGGATATTTTTTGCATGTTTCTGTATATGCAGACTTTACAGCTTAAATAAATTGCGATATAATGTCGAAAAGGAGGGTTGATATGAATTCTGTAATTTACAATCCTTTAGAGGAGTTTGAGAGTAAGTATCGGGCTCTTCACGGTGAAAATACCAATGCTTTTTTTGAAGCTTTGGTAAAGCAGTCCGGTGTGGATATTGAACAGAATAGAGAAACTGTTCGGCAGTACAATGAATTTAAGTCAAATCTTTTAAAGCTGAAACGCAAGTTAAACTGGCTTAGATTTTTAAGGGTGCTTATGTGTATCACCATTGTCCTGATTCCACTTGTAATATGGAAGACGACACCTAAGATTAAGGAAATCAAGGCAGAAATTGAGGCTGGCGACAAACGCGTGGAAGAACTGCTGGCAGAAGCAAACAACCAAATGTTGCCTCTTAACCAACTGTTTTCGGATACAGATGCCCTTCGCATTATTGAGCAGACGATTCCTTCGATTTCGTTTCATTCCTGTTTTTCTGTGCAGCAAGAAGAGGATATGAAGGTTAACTACGATTTCAATGCACACAACGACATGGAACAGTCAACCATTGATGTTTTAGCTGGTCATTATAATGAGAATCCCTTCCTGTTTGAGAATCGGTTGATTCATACAATGGGAACGGAAACCTATCACGGCTATAAGACCATCTATTGGACAGAAACCTATCGGGATAGTAACGGGAAGCTGCAGAGCCGCAGGCGCTCCCAAACACTGCATGCAACGGTAACAAAGCCAAAGCCCTTTTACAACACCCAGGTGGTACTCAATTATTGCGCCCAGGGCGGACCGGACTTGACCTTCAGCAGAGATGCTTCTCATCTGGACCGAAAAAATGAGCGGCAGATTGAGCGGCTGGTGAAAAGAGGAGAGCGAAAGCTGCAGAGAAAGACAGAAAAGGCGCTTAGCAATAATGATGAATTCATGAGCATGTCTAATTCTGACTTTGAAGTGCTGTTTGATGCCTTGGATAGAAATAACGAGGTGCAGTTTAGAACGCTGTTTACCCCTTTGGCGCAGACCAATATGGTTGATTTGATTCTATCAAAGATTGGATTTGGCGATGACTTCCATTTCATTAAATCTAAGCGTTCCAATCATATTATTTCTACCCATAGTCAGGGCCGTCAGATCAACCTTCTACCCAGTGCATACCGATCCTATTCCTTTGATATGATTCAAGAAAACTTTTTGGGTAAAAATGCGGCATTTTTTAAGGCGGTGTATTTTGATTTTGCACCCTTATGGGCAATTCCTATGTATCAGGAGCGGCCTGTACATTCTTTAAAGCCGATCCCGGATTACGCACAGCTATATTCTTTGAAGGAATGTGAAGCCCTTGCCAATGCAGTGGATCGACGGCATGTAGTCCACCCAAGAACCCAGACACAGGCGATTTTGAAATCTTCCTATGTGGGCTCTAATGGTAATGTGGATGAAACCTGTATTACTGCCTATTCCTATGATATTGCCAAGCGGGTGGATATTGTATCCGTCCATGGCGGAGACGGAAAATTCCATGCTGTTCCTGTGGAATGGGACGAATACTTGCCTTTGGAAGCTTGCAGCCATTTCTTTATATCCACATTGGATAGCAACAATGAACAGCCTGTTTTAGCAAAGCGAAACGGCTTGTGCATATTAAATTCTAATCAGTAAAGGAGATACTATAATGGCAAATCAATTAGATGAACTGAACCCCGAAGTAAGAGAAGAAGGTTTGGAAACCAATGTTATCGCCAAGAAGATTCCTGCAGAGGTGGGTGTAGGCTCTAAGATTTTTGAGATTGCGCTGTGGGTTTGTGGCATCATTCCCGGACTCATTTTCCTGTTTGCAAAGATCAATGCCAAGAAGCACTTTGATCAGCTGCAGCAGAAGATCCAGAGAAATGCGTCTCAGATCGACAATTACCTGGAACAAAGAGTAATGGTTCTGCAGAACTGCGCTCGCTTGCTGGATAAGGCAATCGACCTGGATAAGAGTACATTTGAGAACATTGCAAAGTACAGATCCGGTAATGGTGGCGATACAGATGCTGCCCGTAACGAGATTGGCGGTCAGATTGAAAACATTTCCAGAGACATCAATGTGGCAGTTGAAAATTACCCCGATTTGGCTGCACACCGGGAGATCGCCGACGCAATGCAGCAGAATATGTATTTGCAGAGGGAGATCACTGCCGCAAGAGAGCTGTACAATGACACCATTAATCAGTGGAATAAGGACATCTTTGAGTGGCCTGCAAAGATGATCGTTGCAGCGAAAAATGGCTACACCACCAGAATTCCCTTTATTGCATCTAAGGAGATCAAAGAGCAGGCAAAGGGTGTATTCTTTTAACCTTAAATAATTTTGAGGCAGGGAAGTGTAACTTTCCTGCCTCAATTCTTTACTATTTTCTAAAATTGTGGTAAACTATATAGCAGAAATTTTAACCGGATAAGAGGTGAGGTTCATGGCAGATAAGTTTATATTGCGTTCTGATTATAAACCAACAGGTGATCAGCCTGAGGCAATTGAAAAACTGACAGCAGGTTTGGCCAATGGTCTGCGGGAGCAGGTCCTGCTTGGTGTAACAGGCTCCGGTAAAACCTTTACAATGGCTAATATTATTGCCAATGCGAACCGTCCAACCCTGGTGCTTGCCCATAATAAGACCCTTGCCGCCCAGTTATGCTCAGAATTCCGGGAATTTTTACCGGATAATGCTGTGGAATATTTTATCTCCTATTACGATTAGTATCAGCCTGAGGCATACATTGCCCATACCGATACCTATATTGAAAACGATTCTGCCATTAACGAGGAAATTGACCGTCTTCGCCACAGTGCCACCTCTGCGCTGTTTGCACGGCGGGATGTGATTGTGGTATCTTCCGTTAGCTGCCTGTATGGACTGGGAGACCCCATTGATTATAAGAGCATGGTTATTTCCTTGCGGGTAGGTCAACAGCGCCCTCAGGATGAGATTCTGAAGAAATTGACAGAAATTCGCTATGAGCGAAATGATATTGATTTTTCTCGTAACAAATTCCGAGTAAG
>JAZRNS010000073.1:0-16244 GCA_045648245.1 Faecousia sp.
GGTCGTGGAGCTCAATGCCCTGGCTCTTGCCGCTCTGCTCTACCTTGGGAGCGGCCACCGTCACCTCGCCCAGCTTTTTCGCCCAGCGGGCCAGGTCAAGGATCTGGGGGGAGTAAATGCCGTCGTCGTTGGTAATCAGAATTCTCATAATAGACCTCAGTGCTTTTTTCTATATTATACTCTATATTTCTACATCTTGCAAATGTTTTTGGCATAAAAAAAGCGCCCCCCTATGGGGCGAAAAAAGAAATAACCCTTGACCGATTGTGTCTTGCAACCACGTTCAGTCAAGGGTTATTTCTGTTCTGTCTTAGTATCTAACATCATTGGTTAACCTCTCTTTCTACAGGTTGGACAAGCTTTCCACATCACCTTACTTCGATTCACAACAAAGGCATGGCATATATCCCATCAGCGGGACGCGCTTATGTGCGAGTAGTTTTTCTTTGGAAATCTTGTCAAGGTGTTGTCTAGTTGACTAGTACATTGGTATCACCCTTTCTGACTATAAGATAACACAAGAAAACGCATTTTGCAAGTGGTAATATTGTACAAAATAACAAATAGTCTTTTATGCAAGAACATAAATCTTTCGTGCAAAGACAAAATATCGTTGACGAATAAGAGTGCAATGGTGTATAATGATATTGTTGCGCGGCAGAACTTTCTGCCGCGCATGCTTTATCCTTTCATATGGTTTATCATAGTATCTAAAAATACCTTGTTGGAAGGGCAGGAGGTAAGGTTTGGGAAATATTTTTCCCAAACCAGTATCTTGCGATGTCGCCATGCATCCTGAATGACCGCACGCATAGCACGCTCCACTGCGGTGCGTGAGCTTTGAAACTGGGTTGCGATGTCTTCATACAAAACCGTATCCAGACATTGATCCCGATTCTGAAAATATAAGGGAAGGGCGCAACACAACTGCCGATACCCCACCCGATGGGTAGGAATGCTTAAGGTGTGCATTAAAAACGCCGCTTGCGCGTGCAGATCCGGTGTGTTCTCGGTGCTCTGCCATTGCTCCACCATGTGCATGACCCGTACTCGCAGGGCATTTAGTTTGGGCGTGATCATTAAATAACCGATATGCAATTCGGTGCAGCTTTGTACCACATAGTCTGAAAGATAGTTTGTGATGGCGATGATTATGGGAGGAAGCTGCTTTGCCTGCTGCAAAACGGTAACGCCGTCCATACCCGGCAAAGACAGATTCAGGATCAGTACTTGGGGCTGAAATGTTGAAAGAAGCTGCAATGCGGTTTCTCCGTCCTGGCAGCTTTCTATTTCAAAATCCGCTGAAAAGACATTTTCTACGGCAGAAAGGAAAATCTCGTCATAGTCTGCAATCAACATGCGGTACAAGCACATCACCTCCTCCCATGATATAGAATATCATGGGAGGGAAGAGAATTCAAGACAAATCCTGCCGCATGGGCTCGACATTTTTCGACATTGCCTTATTTCTTCTTGCTTAGAAGAAACCGCCATTGACATTTGGGATGATTTATGCGAAAATGAATTGATAAAATTATAGAACAAGGGGAAATTTATATGTTCCAATCCAGAACCAATACCTGCGGCGAATTACGCCTTTGTGATGCAGGCAAGTCTGTTACTCTGGTGGGCTGGCTGGAGAATATCCGTGAGGTAGGCGCTAACTTTGCTTTCCTGGTTTTGCGGGACTACTACGGCACGACCCAAATCGTGGTAGAGACCGAGGAAATGATGAACATCATCAAGCCGCTGAACAAGGAATCCACCATTTCCGTTACCGGTATTGTCCGTGAGCGCGAGAGCAAAAATCCCAAGCTGCCCACCGGCGATATTGAGGTGGTGCCGGAGAAAATCGAAGTGCTGGGCAAGTGTATCCATAACCAGCTGCCCTTCGAGATCAATAAAAGTAAGGACGCCGATGAAAATGTCCGTCTGAAGTACCGATATCTTGACCTGCGCAACCCGGCTGTGAAGCAGAATATCATTCTGCGCTGTCAGGTGGTTGCAGAGCTGCGCCGCCTGATGACTGAGCAGGGCTTCCTGGAAATGACCACACCGATCCTGACCGCATCTTCTCCCGAAGGCGCCCGGGACTACCTGGTTCCTGCCCGGAACCACCCCGGCAAGTTCTATGCACTGCCCCAGGCTCCCCAGCAGTTCAAGCAGCTGCTCATGACCTCTGGCTTTGCCCGTTACTTCCAGATCGCACCCTGCTTCCGGGATGAGGACGCCCGTGCTGACCGTACCCCCGGTGAGTTCTACCAAATGGATATGGAGATGGCATTTGCCTCTCAGGCAGATGTTCTGCATATTTTGGAGACTGTGCTGGTGCCTGTATTCCAAAAGTTCGGTAAGTATCAGCGAATTTCTCAAGCACCCTTCCGCCACATTCCCTTTAACGAGGCAATGGAGCGCTACGGCTCTGATAAGCCGGACCTGCGTATCGATCTGGAAATCGAGGACATTACCGAAGCCGTTGCCGGCTGCGAATTTGGGCCTTTCCAAAACGCAGTGGTTAAGGCAGTTGCAGTGGATAACTTTGCAGAGGGCAGAAAGTGGATCGATAAGCTCCTGGCAGATGTGGAAGTGCAGACCGGTAATAAGTGCTGCTGGTTCAAGGTAGACGAGAACGGTGAGCTCACCGGAGGCATCTCCAAGTTCCTGGTGGATTACAAGGCAGCCCTTACCGAAAAGCTGAACCTGAAGCCCGGCAGCTTCGTGTGTATGGCAGCGGGAAAGAAACTATCCGCACAGAAAACAGCCGGTGCGATCCGGACCATGATGGGTCGCCGTATCCCCGGCCACTTCGACGAGGAGCAGTACGCCATGTGCTGGATCGTGGACTTCCCCATGTACGAAATGGGTGAGGAGTCCGGCGAGCTGGAATTCTGCCACAATCCCTTCTCTATGCCACAGGGCGGTATGAAGACATTGCTGGATGCCGAAGGTGATACCGATAAGTTGTTGGCAATCAATGCCGATCAGTACGACCTGGTTATCAATGGCTACGAAAGCGCTTCCGGCGCTGTGCGTAACCACGATCCGGAGATCATGGTCAAGGCCTTCCAGATGGTAGGCTTGGGCGAAGAAGATGTAAAAGCCAAGTTCCCGGCTATGTACAATGCCTTCACCTATGGCGCACCGCCTCACGCAGGTGCAGCCCCCGGTGTGGACCGTTTGGTTATGCTGCTGTGTGGCGAGGAGTCCATTCGTGAGGTTATTACCTTCCCCATGAACAAGAACGCGCAGGACCTGATGATGGACGCACCCACCGCCGTTTCTCAGAAGCAGCTGGACGACGTGCATATTCTCATCAACGAATCCCATTTGAACTAAATAAAATGGAGCTGTCAATTACAGACAGCTCCATTTATATTTAATTGAGTCTTACCTGCAAGAACAGGTTTTCCACATACCGGGTGATCTCCTCAGGGAGGAAACCGTAGCTTTGACCGCGCTGGAGAATCTCCTGAGAAGGATAGATAATATCACTTTCTGCCAAATATTCTTCCATATAGTCCTTTGCGCCCTCAATGGGAGAGCCGTAGCAGATATAGTCCATGTTTGCACCGGAAATTTCCGGATCGCACATGAAGTTAATAAACAGCTCAGCTGCCTCTTTTTCCTTACAGCAGGCAGGAATACACATGGCATCGATGAACAGGTTGAATGATTGCGTTTCCGGCAAATAGAACCGCAGGTCATCGTTGTTGTCCATCATCATCATGGCATCGCCTGCATAGTAGGGGGCGATCCATGCGTTGCTTTCTTCCATCTTTGCATACACCTGATCCATTACATATTGCTGAACCAGTGGACGCTGCCGGGAGAGGGCATCTGCGCACTTTTGCAACTGTTCTTTGTCAGTGGTGTTCACATCAATGCCAAGCATATACTGGGCAACACCAAAGGCATCCCGGGAGTTATCGAACATCAGAATTTGACCGGCGTACTTTTCATTCCACAAAAGCTCCCAGCCGGTAACATCGGCTTCATCTACAAACTTGCTGTTGTAAATGATGCCCACCGTGCCCCAGGTGTAGGGAACAGAGTACTTGTTTTCAGGGTCATATGCCTGATTTTTGTAGGTGTCGATCACATTTTTGTAGTTGGGAATGTTGTCAAAATCCAGCGGCAGCAACATATCCTCCTGAATCATACGGGCGATCATATAATCGGAAGGAATGATCAGGTCAACCACCAAGCCACCGTTTGCCAGCTTGGAGTGCAGCTCCTCATTGGACGCATACTCAGAATAGTTTACATCGATATAAGGATAAGCTTCCTCAAAAGCTGCGATAATGTCCAGCGTGCCGTCGCTGCCGTCAGCGATATTCTGACCCCAGTTCATCACATTCAATGTAATCTTATCTTTTCGGGTAGTCAGAATCAGAGCAAAGCTGCCAATGAGCAAAATAGCTGCACAGGCAAAGGCACCCACGCGCTTAAAAATCTGCATTTTCCGGCTCGCGGGCTTGTCCTGCTTTTCCTGCTTGCGCTTTTCGCCCCGGAGCTGCAGTAGATTCATGCCGACCATCAATACAAAGATCAGCATAAACAGCAATGTGAACATGGCATAGATTTTGGGATGAATGGGCTTCTTCGTGAAAGAATAGATCTTAACAGGCAAGGTTACAAAATCCGTTCCGGTAACAAAGTAGCTGATAACGAAATCGTCCAAACTCATGGTAAACGCCATGATGGCACCGGAAATAATTCCGGGCATGATCTCATGAATGGTAACCTTGAAAAAGGACTGAATAGGGGTGCAGCCTAAATCCATGGCTGCATCCTGCAGTGCTGGATTCATTTGCTGCAGTTTGGGCATCACATTAAGAATGACGTATGGCAAGCTGAATGTAATGTGGGCAATGAGCAAGGTCCAAAAGTTTAGACTTTGCTTTTGTCCCAGCATGCCGGTGCCAATAAACACAAATAACAACGACAGGGAAATGCCCGTAACAATATCCGGATTGGTCATGGGGATATTGGTCAGAGACATGACCGCCCGGCGCATTCTTGGCTTTAAAGAATGAATACCAACAGCCGCAAATGTGCCGAAAGCCGTTGCAATGGCGGTGGACAAAATTGCGATCAGCAGGGAATTGCCCAGCAGAGTCAAAAGATCCTTATCCCGAAAAAGCTCTGCGTATTGCTTCAAGGTAAAGCCTTCGAAGATGGCAAGATTCTTGCCGGTGTTGAAGGAGCCTGCAATCAAAACCGCCATCGGGATATACAGGAAAATGAAAATCAGGACGGTGAAAATGCGGTTGGTCTTCTTCATACCACAACACCGCCTTCCTCGTCAGAGCCAAAGCGGTTCATAATGCCGGTGCAAACAAACACCAAAAGCATCAGCACCAGACTCAGCGCCGCACCCAAATTGGGGTTACCTGCGGATTTGAACTGCCGCTCGATCACATCGCCGATGAGCATTGTGTCTGTACCGCCCAGCTTCTGAGAAATGTAGAAGGTGGAAACAGCCGGCACAAACACCATGGTAATGCCAGAGAGAATTCCGGGCATAGACAGGGGCAGGATCACCCTTGCAAACACCTGTACAGGGGTGCAGCCCAAATCCTCCGCTGCTTCGATAAGCCGGCTGTCGATCTTCACGATAATGGCATAAAGGGGCAGGATCATATAGGGCAGATAGTTGTAAACCATACCCAAAATCACAGCCGCCGGTGTGCCGATCATATTCACAGATCCAATACCCAGCAAGTTTAAAAACTGATTGATAATACCATTGGCCTCCAGTAGACCCACCCAGGCTAGTGTGCGCAGCAGAAAGCTCATGCACATAGGCAGCATTACCAGCATATATAGAATTTTTTGTGTCGTTTCCTGACGGTGAGCAATATAGTACGCCACAGGATAGCCAAGAAGCAGGCAGATCAGCGCAGATACCAGGGCATACCAAACAGAGCTGCCCAGAGTAGGCAAGAACAGCCATAGATCCCGAATGTTTTGCCAGGTGAACGCACCGGTTTGCGGATCGGTAAGGGCATAGTAGCCTACCACGCCCAGCGGGATCAAAGTGAATAGCAGCATCCACCCGATATAAGGACCGCTGAGCAGAAGAGACTTATTCTTCTTCATCGCCGGTATCCTCCGCAAGCTCGTCATACTCCGCGGAGTAAGAGCTGTAGTCGCCAAACATACCGGAATATTCGCTCTTGTGCATAATGTGAATATCCTCCGGATTCAGGCGAATACCTACAGTAGCACCCACAGGCTGAAAATCGGTGGTTTGGATCAGCCACTTGAAGCCCTTGAAATCCACGATAATATCGTAGTTCAGACCCTTAAAGGTAACAGAAGTAACCGTGCCGGTCAAATGACCTTCTGCAACGGGAACAAAGTCAATATCCTCCGGACGGATAACCACATCCACAGGCTCATTCTTTGCAAAGCCTGCGTCCAGACATTGGAAGGTGCGGCCGAAGAACTTCACCTTGTAATCCTCCAGCATAATGCCGTCAAGAATATTACTTTCGCCAATAAAGTCTGCAACGAAGGCATTCTTTGGCTCGTTATAAATATCTTCAGGCTTGCCGATCTGCTGAATACGACCTTTGTCCATAACCACTACGGTGTCAGACATAGAAAGGGCCTCCTCCTGATCGTGGGTAACATAGATAAAGGTGATACCCATAGCCTGCTGAATACGCTTCAGCTCGTTTTGCATATCCTTGCGCAGACGCAGATCCAATGCAGCCAAAGGCTCGTCCAAAAGCAGGACCTTCGGCCGGTTCACAAGCGCCCGGGCAATGGCAACACGCTGCTGCTGACCGCCGGAAAGCTTGTCGATCCGGCGATTCTCAAAACCCTGCAAACCAACGATTTCCAGCATTTCCTGCACACGGGCGTGAATTTCGTCCTTAGGCAGCTTTTCCACCTTCAAACCGAATGCAATGTTGTCAAAAACATTCAGGTGGGGGAAGAGGGCGTAGCGCTGAAAAACCGTGTTGATCTGCCGATTATAAGGGGGCACATCATTAATGCATTTGCCGTCAAAAAGCACCCTGCCGGAAGTGGGGGTCAAAAAACCGCCAATAATACGCAGAGTGGTCGTCTTGCCACAGCCGGAAGGGCCTAGCAGCGTGAGAAATTCGTGATCGTTAAAATAGAGGTTGATACCGTCAAGTATCCGTTCCCCGTCGAACTCCATTACAAGATCCTGGAGTCTGATGAGTTCTTTGGACATTATCCTCCCCCGTTCTTTTTTATAGAATATTCGTGCCAATACGACACTTTAACAGTATACATATACATTAAAATACCCGGAATGTCAACGAATTTTTCGCAAAAAGCTGTGATTTAAAAATTGACAGTCAAAAATGGGAAATTACCCACCGTACCATGTCATTGCAAGAACTTATTCGGCGGCAGCAAGCCGCCGCCCTACTGTCAGGAAATTCCGTGGGGCGGGACCTTGATCCTGCCGCAAACCTCCGTGTCATTGAGAAGGTGCGATAGCACCTGTGGCAATCTCCTACAAAAACGATGGAGATTCCCAAGTCGCTGCGCGCATCAGAATGACCGATAAGCGGGGTCATTGCCCCGGGCGCTTCTGCACCCGGGGCAATCCGTTCTCTAAAAACAATTCGTTGATTTTTATATTGTGCCTCTGGCATGATTCGGTAAAGCGTTTAGCAACCATATCCTTGACATTCATAAACATCACCTCTAGGATATGGTAATTTGTTTTACGCAAATGCGTATCCGCACTTGCGTAATCATCAAGAATATGATACACTATTTTAGCCTGGATATTCTTGATGTGGCAAAAAAATACAAAGAGAGGTTTTAAGACATGAGTGAAAAGATGTGTGCCTGCAAGGCCTGCGGTCAGCAGGTTGCTAAAAGCGCAAAGAATTGTCCCCATTGCGGTGCAAAAGTAAAGAAGGCAAATCCGATTTTGATTGGCATTATTGCTGTGGTTATAATTGCAATTGTTGCTGGTGCTGGCGGCAACGATGAGCCGAAAACGATTGACAACAGTACACCGACCACTGTGAAAACAGATAATGTAGAAGAAACAGAAAATATTGCAGATACACAGAAGACAACCGAACAGGAAACGAAGAATGCTTTTGGTGTAGGAGAGACAGTAGAACTGAAAGATGTAGTTGTTTCCTTACTTAGTGTTACAGAAAACACAGGTTCTGCTTATAATAAGCCTACTGAAGGAAATGTTTTTGTGTTGTGTGAATTTGAGATCCAGAACAATTCCAAGGAGGAAATTAGCGTTTCTTCTATGCTGAGTTTTGAGACTTATTGTGATGACTATACTTGTAATTATAGCCTTAGTGCACTTTTGGAAAAAGGCAGCAGCAATCAACTGGACGGAACAGTCGCAGTCGGCAAAAAGCTAAAAGGAGTTATTGGCTATGAAGTGCCTGCTGACTGGCAGGAGCTGGAGATCCACTATACCCCCGATGTATGGAGTAGCAAGGATATCGTGTTTATTGCTACAAAAGACTGATAGTTTGCTGAACAATAATAGAGTCTGTTGCAAAATACAAAAAATACTTGTAGGGGCGCACATTGATCGCCCGCGGGCGCACAATGTGCGCCCCTACATCCACCACCGAAAGATTATTTCCATAAGAAGAAAGGGTCTGTTGCAAAATGCAGAATTTTGCAACAGACCCTTTTTGTTTATCGCATAGATGCATACAGCGCTCTGGCGTCTGCCTCGGAGCGCATACCCTCGGTAGCGCCGGGCTTGGACAGGGAGCACACTGCGCTGGCAGTACCCAGCTCAATGGCAGACTTCAGATCCTCGCCCTTCCATGCAGCATATGTAACACCGGAGCAGAAGGCATCACCTGCGCCCACAGAGCCGGCGATCCAGCCCTTAGGCAGCTTGATGCTGGGAACCTCCACCAGGTTATTGTTCTCGTCAAGACCCATACCCACCTCCGGGCAATGGATGACAGCCCAGGTGGAAACGCCCATTTCCTTGAGCTTGTGCAGGGCGGCGGGGAAGTTTTCCTTTACCAATGTGCCGTCTTCCTTGCGCAGCTCGATGCCGGTGGTGGCACTGGCCTCCATTTCGTTGATGACACAGTAGTCGGTGTATTTCAGGGCAGGGCAAACCAGCTTGCGGAAGCGCTCACCGGCTTCGCTGACCACATCAATGGAGGTCTTAATGCCCATGCTCTGGGCTTTGTGCAAAAGCTTTGCCATCTTGGTGCCGTACTGGCTGTCTTCTTCGTCCAGGGTTTTCAGCAGCAGGATATAACCGATGTGCAGCATATCCACATCCAGCTTATCCCAGGGGATATCCTCCTCACAGAAGTCTGCATTTGCGCCGGAGCATACATAGAAGGTTCTCTGGTTGGTGATCTTATCTGCCAGCACCAGGGAGAATGCAGTAGTGCCGCCAACCTTCACATATTGCTGGTCAATATTAGGGAACCGGCTGAGCTGCTGCTGCACATAGCGACCATTTTGGTCATCACCGATGCGACCCAAGGCTACCAAAGGCAGGCTGGGATCCAAAGTTGCCAGGTCCATGATGTTGTTGCACACAGCGCCGCCGGTGGCGGTGTCCACATCGCCGCAGATGTTACTCAGCTCACCGGGCTTGGCAAAGCCGTCTACCGGATACAGCAGATCTACGATCAGGTTACCCGCAACTGCAATTCCTTTTTTATTCATGTTCATCTACCTCGCTGTTTTTTGAATTTTGTAGGGATACTTTGTTCACAAATAAGTCGGTTTCCTTGTGGGGGCGCAATGCCTGCCAAATCAAAACCACCACGGCGAGGGCACAGCTTACGCCTGCCAAAAGCTGGCTGATCCGGAAATTACCCCAGTAAAGGCTGTCCATGCGCAAGCCTTCGATCATGGCTCTGCCTGCACCGTACCAAGCCAGATACCCAAGGGCGATCTGTCCGTCATAGCGGCGCTTCTTGGAAGCAAAGTGCAAAAAGACAAAGCCTATTGCGTTCCAAACTGACTCATACAAAAAGGTGGGATGATAATATTCTACCTGACCGGACACCACATTGTAAAGCCCCATTTTGAAAAAAGAATCGGTGGGCGCGCCAAAGGCCTCCCGATTGAAGAAATTTCCCCAGCGACCAATGGACTGACCGATCAAAAACCCCAGTGCGACGATATCCAAGGTCGCCCCTAAGCTGATTTTCTTCACCCTGCAATGGATCACAACCCCCAGGGCAGCGCCGATCACACCGCCGTAAATGGCAATGCCACCCTTCCAGATATAGAAAACGGAAATGGGGTCGTGGGCATAATTTTCCCAGGAGAAAATGCAGTAGTATGCCCGGGCGCACACAATGGCAAAAGGCACGATCCAAAGCACACCGTCTAATATATCGTCCTGAGTCAGGCCGAACTGCTTGCTTCTGCGCAGTCCGTACACCACCGCCAGTAAAAGACCCAAAGCGATGATCATGCCGTAGTAGTGAACGGTCAAAGGTCCTAACTGTAAGGTTCGTCCCGGATTCCAGTGAATACCTAGACCTGGGAAGGAAATGTCTGTATATGTCATTGGCTGTCCTCCTTGGGGGAAATCACCGACAGGCACAGATTGTCCGGTGTAACGGTCTTTTGGATAAAGTCCAGGATCTGCGCCGGGGTAATGTCCTGAAAAATTGCCGGGAAGTCAAAATAGTCAAAGCCGGAGAAATAGTAGGCACAAAGGCGGAAACAGATGGAATCAAAGCTGTCCAAAGCCCGGATGCGCCTTCCCAATGCGCTGCGCTTCATGCGAAGAAGGCTTTCTTCCGGCAGGCCCCGCTGTAAAAGAAGCTTCGCCTCCTCCAAAACCGCATTTTTTACGACTTCAGGGTCCATGCTGTCGCCGGGCAGAGACAAAAGCGCCATGCCCTCCACGGTTTCAAAGCCGCCACCGAAGGAGGCGTCGATCATGCCTTCTTCATACAGCTTCAAATACAGTGCAGAGGACTCGCCAAACAGCGCCTCTGCCGCCAAATCGCCAATCAGCTCCCCACGGACGGCATCTGCTCCCCGCTCCAGCGGCTGACATTTAAAGCCAAGCTGGAACATGGGCATTGCCACTTCCATTTCCCGCTTTACAAAAGCACAGGGGCAGGTCATATCCTCCTGCCAGCACCGCTTGGGCTGGGCCTTTTCCCCCTCCGGGGCAGGGATATGGGCGTTTACGGTCTTATAAACCTGCTGGGCGTCCACATCGCCTACAATACACAAAAGCATATTGTCCGGGCGGTAGAATGCCCGATGGCAAAGGGCAAGGGTTTGGGGCGTAATGCGGGAGATGCTTTCCCGCGTTCCCAAAATCGGCTGGCGCACAGCGTGGTTGCGATACATGCCCTCCATGAGTAGTTCAAAAATCTTAGTATCAGGAGAATCCTCGTTCATGCCGATCTCCTGACCGATAATGCCCTGCTCCTTTTGCACGCTTTCTTCCGTGAAGTAGGGGGTGGATACAAAGTCCAGCAAAAGGGAAAGGCAGGCATCAAAATGGTCCGTGCAGGTGAAGTGATAGGCGGTCATATCGTAGCTTGTAAAGGCGTTGACCGACGCGCCCAAAGCGGCAAATTCCGCCGCCACATCCCGTCCGGGCATGTCAAAAAGCTTATGCTCCAAATAGTGGGCGATGCCCGCGGGCACAGTATAATGCTTGCCGTCTAAGGTAAACTGTGTGTGGATCGAGCCGAAATCCGTGGCAAAATAGCACAGCTTTCGCTGAAAACCGGGACGGGGCACGATCACCACCGTCAGTCCGTTGGGAAGGGTCTTCCACAGGGCCGTTTCCTGCAGGGGTGCGTATTTGCGAATTTCCATTACTGTACCCCCTTCAAAAAGTAAACCGTATGCAGCTGTAAAGTCTTTGCCGCGGCGGCAGCCTTATCTGCCGTTACTGAGGCGATTGCCTGTATATATTCTTCCGGCGTATTCTCCAAACCGCTGAGCACACCCGATACATAATAGCCTTCAATGGTGCCGGGGGAATCGTGGGTGCTTTGCAGTTGGCTGATGAGAGAACACTTGGCAGCCTCCAGTTCTTCTTCGGTGAAGTTGCCTGCGGCACAGTCATTAAGCAATTCCAAGACCCGCTCCCGTACCGCAGCTTCCTTATCAAAATCAATGCCCGCAGCCACTGTAACGATACCCTTGCTGCCGTGGTAGCCGGAGCCGATGTCATAGCACAGAGACTGCTTTTCCCGAATCTGCAAAAACAGCTTACTGGTCATGCCGCCGCCAAACATCACATTGACCACCTGCATGGCGGCAAAATCTTCGTGCCGCAAGGTGATGGGCGTAACAAAAGCCATGCAAAGGCGGCCTTGGGAAACATCCATTTGCTCAAAATGGGTACCGGTTGCCGGATCTTGAAAGGCAGTTTGAGCAGGGAGGTTTACATAACATCTATCCAACTTTTCAAACAAAGGCTTTAAAAGTTCTGCAACCTGCGCACCGTCGGCAGAACCGACATAGAATATTTCTACAGGGCTTTCCCGCAAAAGGGTTTGATAGTGCCGGTAAGCGCTTTGGGCGGTGATCTTTTGGACGGCCTCCGGCTCACCCAAACGGGGAATACCAAAGCTGTCGCTATTGCACATAGCCTTTAAAAGCTGTGCGCCGGCATAGACGCGCTTGTCATTTTTCTGAGACTCAATGGCAAGGATCAGATTCCGCTTTTCGCTTTCTACATAATCGCTACGGAAAATCCCATCTTCCAGCGCGGGCTGAAACAGCAATTCTCCCAAAAAGGAGACCATGGGCTGTAAGATCCGGTCTCCTGCAAAGGCATAGCTGTCGGAAATAAAGCTGCAGTAAAGGCCGGTGGTTTGATAATCGCCTACACGGCGCACCTGCGTACCCACCGCCGCACCGTACAAATCGTCCAAACGCAAGGTGATTGCCTGCAGATCCGGTGTGTTTTGTGTACCCCGGAGCAAAACAGCGGGGATCAGGGCGTTCACAGCCGCCTCATCCCGATCCATTTTCCGCACAAATTGAATGCTTAAGCAGTTCTGCTTAAATCGGTTATCCGGAAAGCACCGCAGCACCACGCCGGGAAAAAGTTCAAAGGTTTTGATCATATACGCTCCTAACGGCAATGGTTTTGCCGCATATATTTTTCTTATTATATATCAGTTTTGTGAAAATAGGAAGTGCTATGCGAAAATTTTCATGAAGTAGTTGCCAAGGGCGGCACTTTGCGATAAAATATACTATATTTATTGCAAGGAGAACCGGATGAACTGGCTGGAAATTACCATCGATACGGCTTCAAGCGGCATTGAAGATGTGGCGTCTGCCCTCACCGCCAAGGGCTTTGAAGACCTGGTCATTGAAGATCAGGCGGAGTTTGAAAGCTTTTTGGAGGAAAACCGGGCATACTGGGATTATATTGACGAAAAGCTGCAATCCCAGCTTCAGGGTCTGTCTCAAATCAAGCTGTATTTGCAGGACACAGATACTGCCGCGTTGGCAAGGCTGGAGGGTCTGCTGGAAGACCTGCGGAGCAGAAAAAAAGAAAAATACGGCTCTTTAAATATGACCGTCGTTCCGATGGCACAAACCAATTGGGAGGAAAGCTGGAAGGAAAACTACCCGCCCCAGTATATCGGCAGGAAGCTGGTGGTAGTGCCTTACTGGCTGTCGGATATGGCCATTGAGGGGCGTTTGCCGGTTATTTTAGACCCCGGCCTGACCTTTGGCACAGGGGCGCACCCCTCTACCCAAATGGTTATGGAGGCCATGGAACAGGCAGTTTTCCCAGGCGCAAGCTGTCTGGACTTAGGCAGCGGCAGCGGTATTTTGTCCATTACTGCCTTGCGTTTGGGGGCAAAAACAGCCGTGGGCGTGGATATTGACCCCAAGGCAGAGGACATCGCCCGGGAGAATGCCGCCTATAACGGCTTTGCCGCCCCGGAATTTATTGCCTATACCGGCAATGTTACAGCCGATCAGGCGCTGATGACGCGCCTGAAGCAGGATCATTATGATGTGGTGCTTGTGAATATCGTGGCAGATGTGATTATCGGTCTTGCACCGGTGTTGCCTGAATTTTTGGGCGAAAACACCAAGCTGATCCTCTCCGGTATTTTGGACAGCCGCTTGCAGGATGTGCTGGGGGAACTGGAAAAGGCCGGCTTGCGGGCTGTAAAGATTTTTGAAAAAGAGGACTGGCGCTGTGTCTGCGCCGAAAGGAGAACGCTATGACCATACCCTATCGCACCCGACAGGCGCTGCTTCGGGGGGCGCTTATATTGCTGGTGGTGCTTGGGATCGCTGCGCTGGTGTGGGGCGGCTGGATTTTTTGGCTCAGCCGCTATGTGATCTACACAGACCAGGGCGCAAAAATCGATTTTTCCTTGCCGGAGCAAGTGCCTTCCGGTGTTTTGGCGCAGCCTCCGGAGCTGGGCGAGCCTATTGTGGTGCAGTATAACGATGTGGCAAGTCTGGTAGGTGAGGACCTTGCCCAGATCGTAGGCTATTACATCGAAGATGCAGATCTGAAGAATAATATGGAGCAGATCAAAAGCCAGATCAAAGCCTTGCCTGCCGGTACGGCGGTGATGGTGAATGTGAAAAACATTCAGGGCAGCTTCTACTATTCCTCCGATGTAAGTGAAAACCGGGCCGGTTCGATTGATGTAGAAGCCATGGATGAACTGCTCAAATTCCTGCGCAAAAGCGGCATGTATACCATTGCCTGCTTCCCCTCTCTGCGGGATCGGCAGTACGGCCTGCACCATACCAACGACGGCATCCACCATTCCAGTCGTGGCTATTTGTGGCAGGACGATACAGGCTGCTACTGGCTCAATCCCGCCACAGGCGGCACACTGAACTATTTGACCCAAACGGTGAATGAACTGAAAAACCTTGGCTTTAACGAGGTGGTGCTCAGCGATTTCTCCATTCCCGTCAGCGATAATATTTATTTTGACGGCGACCGCACCCAGGTTCTGACCGCGGCGGCAAGAACCATCGTTACCTCCTGCGCTACCGATTCCTTTGCAGTCTCCTTCATGGGAAGCACCCCCTTTACCTTGCCTGAGGGTCGTTGCCGCCTGTTTGTGCAGGATGTGGAGCCCTCCGGCATTGCTGCAGCAGTGGAAAAAGCCAATGTGTCGGATCCTCTGGTGTATGTGGTATTTGTAACGCCGCTGTACGATACCCGTTTTGAAGCATATAGCGTTATGCGCCCCTTGTCCGGCGCACATTAACCGGGAGGTTTTTATGCAAATTGTAATCCTGACTGCCTTAGGAGTAGGCGGCGCAACGGTGCTGGGTACGGTGCTGGGCTTCGCCTTCAAGAATATCTCTCATAAATTCAGCGATATGGTGCTGTCCTTTGCCGCAGGTGTGATGCTGGCGGCAGCAGTTATAGGACTGATCCTGCCTTCCTTGGAGTATGGCGGAAAGTGGGGATTGCTCTTTACTATTTCGGGCATTTTCTGCGGTGCGATCTGCCTGAGCCTGTTTGATAAGCTGGTTCCCCATTTACACAAGCTTAGCGGTGTGGATCAGGAGAATCACCCGGAGGGAACGGCACAGCTAAATAAGATATTGCTGTTTGTAACGGCCATTGCCATTCACAATCTGCCCGAAGGCATCGCCGCAGGCGTAGGCTTTGGCTCAGGAAACAATACAGAGGCGTTGACGGTGGCAGGCGGCATTGCCTTGCAAAATATTCCGGAGGGCATGGTGATCATCGGCCCTATGCTGGCGGCAGGCATGTCCCATAAGCGCACCTTTCTCATTGCCACAGCCACCGGTGTGGTGGAAGTGATCGGCACCTTGCTGGGTTATTTTGCTGTCAGCCTTTCGGCGGCGATATTGCCCTTTGCCCTGGCCTTTGCCGGCGGCACTATGCTCTATGTCATCAGCGACGAAATGATTCCTGAGACCCACGCCCACGGCAGCGAGCGGGGCGCAACTTATGCGCTTTTGGCGGGCTTTTGCGTGATGCTTATTACCGATGTGCTTTTGGGTTGACTTCCTTGGGGATCTGTGATAATATCCTTTCTAAATTAATAAGACAGTTCGCAACCATCCTGTCTTTAAACAAAACTAGGGAACAGATGGGCGCGTTGCGCCCATTTCAGAGTGTCAAAAAAGCCGCCAACCGTCAAAATGCAGGTTAGGCAAAAGGTTTTTTGAACAGAGCCTTCCCCTTGGGGGGAAGGTGGCAAAAATCTTTGATTTTTGACGGATGAGGGGTAAAAAAGCTTGCTACGCAAGGCATTTTGACTTACTGCGCAACT
>JAZRNS010000074.1:0-4716 GCA_045648245.1 Faecousia sp.
AGCAGGCTCGTTTCTTGCCGACCGCGGCACACGCTGCGCTTTCGCTCCTCCCGCCACCGGCGGCGCTCAAGCTCGCGTCCCGCAAAGACGTGGAGGTACGATAGCTGGTTGCAATGTCGGCAACAGACCGATAAACAGAAAATTGACTGTTTTCGCTGTTTCTGTTATAATGTAAAATGAAAGAATATGGGTTCGGGAGGAACGACCGATGAGAATGAGAAGGATGAAAAATTTAGATCCCCGGATGGAAAAATGCGCCGATTACCGGATCCCGGAGCCGGCCAGCCTGAAGGGCAACTGGCACTCCTTGAAGCCGGATTGCACTGCATTATGGGTGGAAGTGGGCTGCGGCAAGGGTAAATTTACCGCAGAAACAGCACAAGCCAATCCGGATGTTTTGCTGATCGCGGTGGAGCGTTGCCGGGAGGCAATGGTGGTTGCCATGGAAAAGGCAAAGAATATGGGTCTTAAAAATGTATTTTACATCGATATGGATGTGGCAAATATTGAGGAGATTTTTGCTTCTCAGGAGATCGACCGGCTGTTTATTAACTTTCCCGATCCCTGGCCCAGAAAGAAGAACGCAAAGCGCCGCCTGACCCACAGAGGCTTTTTGGATAAGTATTGCCGGGTGGTGCGGGAAAATGGCGAGTTCCATTATAAAACCGACAATGCGCCCCTGTTCGAGTTCAGCGTTGAGGAGTTTGCCGCTTGCGGTTTGGAGGTTAAGAACCTGACCCGCAATCTCCACGAAAATGGCATTGTGGGCATCATGACCGGCTACGAAGAAAAATTCCATGCTTTGGGTACGCCGATCAACCGCTGCGAGGTGGTTTGCAAGCCCTTTGTTTTGCCCCCGGAAGAGAAAAAAGCGCAACAAACGGAAGAATAAAAGAGGAAATTTATGAATTCTTATTACGCAGGTAGCTGCGATGTGGCAGTCATCGGTGCCGGTCATGCAGGCATTGAAGCGGCGCTGGCCGCTGCCAAGCTGGGACACAGTACCATTTTATTTACCATCAATTTGGATGCAGTGGGCAATATGCCTTGCAATCCCGCCATTGGCGGTACAGGCAAGGGCCACTTGGTGCGGGAGCTGGACGCGCTGGGCGGTTTTATGGGTGTGGCGGCAGATGCCGCTTGTATTCAGTACCGCATGCTCAACCGGGGTAAAGGTCCGGCGGTCCATTCCCTTCGCGCCCAGGCAGACCGCCGCCGCTATCAGGAATATATGAAGCATGCCCTGGAGCAGCAGGAAAATTTGCAGCTAAAGCAGGCGCAGATCACAGCCCTTACATTGGAAGATGGGGCTGTGGTGGGTGTTCGCACCCAACTGGGCGCGCAGTATTCCTGCAAGGCGGCAATTATTTGCACCGGTACATTTTTGGACAGTACCATTGTCATTGGCGAATCTGTCCAATCCTCCGGACCGGACGGCATGCATGCGGCAGTGGGGCTGGCAGATGATTTACGGGCGCTGGGTCTTTCTCTGCGCCGCTTTAAAACCGGAACGCCCCCAAGAGTAAACCGCCGCAGCATTGATTTTTCCAAGATGGAATTACAGCCCGGCGACGAAACACCGGAGCCTTTCTCCTTCCGCACGGAGCATAAGTTAAACAATCAGGCAGTTTGCTATTTGACCTATACCAACGAGCAGACCCATGAAATTATCCGCCAAAACCTCCACCGCTCCCCCATGTACGACGGCACGATTTTGGGTGTAGGCCCCCGGTACTGCCCCAGTATTGAAACGAAAATTGTCCGCTTTGCAGAAAAGAACCGCCATCAGCTCTTTATTGAGCCATGCGGTCTGGATACCGAGGAAATGTATATTCAGGGCTTTTCTTCAAGCCTGCCGGAGGATGTACAGCTTGCTATGCTGCGCACTGTTCCCGGCTTGGAGCAGGCGGAAATGATGCGTCCGGCATATGCTATTGAATACGAGTGTATCGACCCCACCCAGCTATTGCCCACCTTGGAGTGCAAGAAGATATCCGGCCTTTACGGTGCCGGTCAGTTTAACGGCACTTCCGGCTATGAGGAGGCGGCGGCACAGGGGTTGGTGGCAGGTATCAATGCGGCGCTTAAAATTCAGGGGAAAGACCCCATGATCCTGACCCGGGATACCAGCTATATCGGCACGCTCATTGACGATTTGGTAACCAAGGGTACAGAAGAACCCTACCGCATCATGACCAGCCGCTCAGAATACCGGCTGCTGCACCGACAGGACAATGCCGATCAGCGACTCACTGCCATTGGGGCGGCGGTGGGCTTAGTGCCAAAGGAGCGGCTGCAGCAGGTAGAAGAAAAGTATGAGGCTGTCCGGCGGGAGATCAACCGCTTGGAGAGCAACGGCGTAGCCGCCAGTGCGGCATTGAATGCCATGCTGGAAAGCCGGGACACGGCGAAGGTGGAAAATTCTGCCCGCTTGGCAGACCTTTTGCGCCGTCCACAGGTAAGCTATGCAGATATTGCACCCTTTGACCCGAATCGCCCTGTGCTGCCCGAAGCGGTTACCCAGGAAGTGGAAATTCAGGTGAAATACGCCGGCTACCTTGCCCGTCAGGAAAAGCAGGTGGCGGTGTTTAAGAAAGAGGAATCCCGCTTGCTTCCGGAGCATATCGATTATAACACCATTAGCGGTTTGCGGCTGGAAGCCCAGCAAAAGCTCAGCGAAATCCGCCCCATGTCCATTGGACAGGCAGGGCGTATTTCCGGCGTCAGCCCTGCAGATATTGCGGTGCTGCTGATCTGGCTGGAACAGAATAGCTAAGCTTCTTATAAGAACCAACATTGCCAACCGGTCATAGTATGGCGGGAGGCGATGTTATGGAAATAGTCAACACAACGGTGCCGATCACATCGGCAAGCTGTAACGAAATGATTTTGGCACTTACAGAGCGCTACCGGTTTTGCCGCACAGAGGTGCTGGCAACCACTGTATTTCAGCGTCCCATTCGCACCTTGGTGATTGGAAACGGTCCGCGGAAGGTGATCTTCTCCGGGGCGCACCATGCAAACGAGTGGATCACCGCGCTGGTACTTTTGAAATTTGCCGAGGACTTTGCCGCCGCCATTGCGGAAAACGGCACCATCGACGGTCAGGATGCAAGGGCACTGGCGGAAAAAACCACCATTTACATGGTTCCCATGGTCAATCCCGACGGGGTGGATCTGGTAACCGGCGATATTGCGCAGGATTCCGTCCAGTATATTTTTGCCCGGGGTCTTTCCCGCAATTACCCCGACATACCCTTCCCCGACGGCTGGAAAGCCAATTTGGTGGGGGTAGACCTGAATTTGCAGTATCCTGCCCGCTGGCTGCAGGCACGGGAAATCAAATTTTCCCAAGGCTACACCATGCCGGGGCCCAGAGATTTTGTAGGCAGAGCACCGCTGGATCAGATCGAAAGTCAGGCAATGGAGGGTTATACCCAATTTCTGGAACCGGAGCTGGTGCTGGCCTACCATGCTCAGGGGAAAGAGATATACTGGAAATTTTTAGACTATGAGGTGCCGGGCGCCCGGGAATTGGGGGAGCAAATGGCGCAGGCCAGCGGCTATGCGTTAGCCGACACCCCCTACGCCTCCAGCTTTGCCGGCTATAAGGACTGGTTCATTCAGCGCTACCGCAGACCGGGCTATACCATCGAGGTGGGGCAAGGGCAAAATCCCCTGCCGTTGAGCCAGTTTGACGAAATTTATCGGGATAACCTACCCATTATGCGCATTGCCGCAAACGGCGGAAATTCATAACGAAAGAGGAATACACATGAAAATTGCCATTGTAACAGGCGCAAGCTCCGGCATGGGCAAGGAGTTTGTATTGCAACTGCCCAAGTATGTAGAAGTGGACGAAATTTGGGCCATTGCCCGCCGCCGGCAGGCATTGGAGGCGCTGCAAACAGAAAGCGCTGTGCCGGTGCGGGTAATTTCCTTGGATTTGTGCAACAGCGATAGCTTCCGTCAGTTTGCGGCGCTTTTGGAGCAGGAAAAACCGGATGTGAAGTTGCTGGTCAATGCCGCCGGCCTCGGTAAATTCGGCGCTTACCACAAAGTTTCCATGGAGGATGATCTGCGCATGATCGACTTAAACTGCAAGGCCTTGGTGGCAATGACCCGAATCACGTTGCCCTATATGAACGCCGGCAGCCATGTGCTGCAGTTAGACAGCCTTTCTGCCTTCCAGCCTGTGCCGTTTATCACTACCTACGGCGCAACCAAAGCCTTTGTGCTTAGCTACAGCCAGGCTATGGATGCGGAATTGAAGGGCAAAAAGATCCGCATGATGTCCATGAACCCCGGCTGGGTAAAAACAGAGTTTTTTGACCATGCCATGAAAACCAATGACAACGAAGTGCAGTACTTTAACCGGCTGTATGAGGCAAAGGATGTGGTTGCCACCGGCTTAAAAGATCTGTACAAGACCAAAAAACAGGTGTCCGTTCACGGCCTGCCGGTGAAATTCCAGGTGCTGCTTGTGAAGCTTTTGCCCCATAGCCTTGTTATGAAGGTGTGGCAGAACCAGCAGAAGAAACCGAAAAACAACCAGGGTTTAACTACAAAATAAAGAAATGGGTCTGTTGCAAAATGCAGAATTTTGCAACAGACCCTTTCTTCTTATGAAAATAATCCTTCGATGGTGGATGTAGGGGCGCACATTGTGCGCCCGCGGGCGATCAATGATCGCCCCTACAAGTGTGATCGATCATT
>JAZRNS010000075.1:0-3112 GCA_045648245.1 Faecousia sp.
ACGATCAAATAATCGCAACATTCCTTGGCGCGTTTTAGAATATTTAAATGTCCAATATGAAACATATCATATACACCTGCTGTATATCCAACTGTCATTTCAAACAGATCCTTTCAAAACATTTGCAATCTTTTCTTTATACGCCCGGACAACAATTTCGCGGGAAAAGTTATTGGCAACATGTTCTCTGCCCGCTTCACCCATTGCTTTGCGCTGTTCATTGGGCATAGCTAAGAAAGCCTCAATTTTCTCCACTAATGCGTCTACATCGCCACCGTGGTAGATTTGGCCGGACACGCCATCCACAACTGTTTCACGGCAACCGGGGTTATCTGTTGTAATAATGTATCTGCCGCTGGACGCATTCTCCAAAAGCACATTACTCATGCCCTCACCATAGGTGGACGGGTGAATGATCGCATGGGCTTTCGATATAAATGGGCGAACATCTTTCTGACTTCCGTGATAGATCACATTGCCCAGCTCTTGCTCTTTCTGCAGTTTTTCTGCATAATACGCTTCTGTGGGCTCAATAAATCCAAGCATATTAAATTCCGTTTCCGGATATTTTGCACGAATTCTTCTTGCTGCCTCGATATAGTCATCGACGCCCTTTTCCTTCAAGATTCTGCCTATATAATTAAACACAATTTTCGAGCCGGTAACGCCATCTCCGCCCTCCGGATAAGGCTGCAACGGGTATCTTTCCAATGCAACGCCAGAACCGGGGATCAGACGATGCTCACCCTTGACCATCTTTTGATCCAACGCCAACTGCATATTGGTGGCATTTTGGAACATAACGCAGCTGGAACCCCGATACGCCAACTTAAACAGTTCCATAATGAACGCACGCATCAGGCCGGTCTTTTGTAAAACGCTACCAAAACCGGTTACATTGTTAATGTACGGAATATTTAAAGATCTGGCTGCAATACTTGCGTATACATTGGGCTTTGCCGTATATGTCAGCACCACTGCAGGGTGATATGTTTTAAACAGCTTTCGATAACGGAGCAGCAGCTTAAAATCGGCCTTAATGTTCGTACCTCTCCGGTCAATTTCCGGATCGTCATAAATGTAGCTCACATGCTGCATAAGTTCCTTTTTTTCGCCATTAGGACAGGAAATAAGCATTTCGTAGCCTTCTTCTACCAAGCCTTCGATCAATTCCTTGCGAAAACAGTAAATATCATCAAAATCATTGGTAAGTAACGCAATCAGCGGTTTCTTCTGCATACTTATTCCCCTTCTTTTTACTTACTGGAAGCTACCTCTTCCGGCTGCGCATATTCTTTGCCTAATACCGCCAAAACAGTCATAATCATAGTTTTTATATCGCCAAAAAAGCTGAATTTCTTAATAGCATTAAGGTTATAGCGCATTTTGCCGGGAAGCACTTCCTCTACATAAGTCTTATCCACATCTTCTGCATCGGCAAGGAGCATGTCCTCGTCCTTATAAAAAATGCTTGCAAGGCTGGTTACACCTGCCGGCAACAATAATGTAGCCATCATTTCCGGCGTATAACTTTCCACATATTTTGGAACTTCCGGGCGTGTACCAACGAAAGTCATTGTCCCCCGTAGAATGTCAATCAACTGACAAATCTCATCCAAGCGGCATTTGCGAATTACTTTACCAACTTTCGTGATGCGGCTATCCGCTCCCACAGTAACTAACGAGCCTTTGTCGGCATTTTGCACCATAGAACGGAATTTAAAGATCCTAAAATGTTTGCCATACTGTGTTACTCGCACCTGTCGATAAAAAACAGGACCGGGGCTATCTAACTTGATGGCGATAGCAAGTATCAAGAAAACAGGAGACAATAGCAGCAGCATTAAGGAAGAAACAACAATATCAAAAAACCGTTTGAATGCTAAGCTTGTCTGCTTTTCTTTTAGCGCTTCAAAATACGGGCGCACCGCTTCTATCTGTAACTCTTCCGGGAGGTTTTCCCACGCACAAAGTCTCATTAAATATATTCCTTTACGATACGAATATAATTCTCGATCACATAGTCCACCTGTTCATCGGTCAGGTTCGTATGCAGGGGCAGCGTGATCTCATTAACAAAATGGGCATAGGCATTGGGATAATTCTGAATATCAAAGCCCATATTTTTATATGCAGTATGCATAGGCAACGGCTTATAATGCACATTGCAGGCAATGCCACACTCTGCCATTTTCATAATAATCTCATTGCGCTGCTGCGCTGTAATTCCGGGAATTCTGGATAAGTACAGGTGTCCGGAAGATTCATAGTGGTCAGTATAATGTTCCAGTACCTGAATGCCAATGCGCTTGCAACCGCGATCATATTTTTCAATGATCTGCTTTCTACGCTTCAGCATTTGCGGATAGCGCTCCAGCTGCTTCAGGCCAATGGCTGCTGTTACATCGGTCATATTGCACTTATACCAAGTACCAACAATATCGTATTCCCAAGCGCCCAACTGGGTCTTCGCCAGTGCATCCTTACTTTGACCGTGGAGACTCAATAATTGTAGTTTTTTATAGATAGCATCGTCATCAATGCCTTCAATCGTACGCCAAGTTAATGCGCCACCTTCAGCAGTCGTTAGATTCTTAACTGCATGAAAGGAGAAGGCGGAAAAATCTGCAACACTGCCGATCCTCCGTCCTTCCAGCTTTGCGCCAAATGCGTGGGCTGTGTCTGCCATAATGGCAACTCTGCCCAATGCCTTTTGGATATCATTGGCAGGCTTAAATTTATCTTTTGCCGCCTCTGTGATTGCAAATATGCGCTCATAATCGCAAGGAATACCGGCAAGATCTACAGGAATAATAGCCTTTGTGTTCTCGTTGATGGCAGCTGCTACCGCATCATAGTCCATTTCCAAGGAATCCTTTTGGCAATCGATCATAACCGGCTTTGCGCCCACATGGCAAACCACAGATGCTGTTGCTGTATAGGTGTAGGCCGGTACGATTACTTCATCTCCGGGACCGATGCCCATAACATTCAATGCCTGTTCCGCGCAAGCGGTCTGAGAATTTAAACATACGCAGCCTTTTACGCCTACATACGTCGCGATGTTCTTTTCCAGCTGTTTTGTTCTAGGTCCGGTTGTAATCCAACCGGA
>JAZRNS010000076.1:0-7655 GCA_045648245.1 Faecousia sp.
GCAGCATGGTCATAACCTTGGTAACACTGGCAGGAGCCAAAGCTTCATGCTCGTTGCTGGCATATAGAACCGTACCGGTGGCGGCGTCCATCAACACAGCACTTTTGGCAGGCAGATCCATTTCCACCGCCTGTGCGCCTACACTTAGCACACTGAGTAATATTCCAACTATGACAACCAAGACACAGACCCGCTTCATAACGATCCCTCCCAGAAATTCTGATTTATCCTATGAAGCTAGTCCGTGCAATATTCCGGGTGGGCAGACAATAGCAAAGAGATATTTCAAACGGACCCTAGTTCTGCCAAAAATCATTGCAGCAAATAAAAAGGCAATGGTTTAGTGAAGTTTGGCTACGCCAAGTGAAGCAGCGGTAATGCCGCTGTGAAGTTTTGTGCTTACGCACAAAGTGAAGTTAAGTGTGCCGCTCACGATAAGCAGGTGCGCTTCACGTGCCGAAAGGCACACTTAGTTGAAAAAGCACTTGCTTTCGCAAGTGCTTTTTCATGGGGTGGGTGATGGGATTCGAACCCACGAATACCGGAACCACAATCCGGGGCCTTAGGCCGCTTGGCGACACCCACCATATATTTTGTTGATAGAGAATAGTATTCGTTGAGGTGTCGGCAAAGCCGACGAATTTAAATCGTGCCGAAGGCACACCGCAACTTATCACTTATCACTGCCGACCGCAGGGAGGCTTAGCACGCCAGGAGGGATTCGACAATCAAGGTATCGCGACATCAAGCTGTCGCGATCAACATGCCACCGGCATGTTGTGATTTACATTATTCGAATCCCCAAGAAAGCTACCCAAAATCTGAAACAAACAGATATTTCCAAGTGCTCAGTAAAATGGCACGCCAGGAGGGATTCGAACCCCCGACCTACTGCTTAGAAGGCAGTTGCTCTATCCAACTGAGCTACTGGCGCATTTGGAATGGAGCGGGTGACGGGAATCGGACCCGCGTATCCAGCTTGGAAGGCTGGTGTTCTACCATTGAACTACACCCGCAAATCCTTGAAACCTGACAGATTCAGCTAGTCGATTCTAGCATAATTATTCCCTGATGTCAAGGCTCAATCCCAGAATTTCCGGTATTTTTTTATAAATTACATCGGCAACAGCCCCATCTGCGCAATTACACACATTGGGAAACTGGTCTGCTACAACGCCGTCTGCCGGACAAAAGGCGTAATCCGCACCCCGGAGCATAGTCAGATCGTTTTCTGCATCTCCCACACAAACCAAAATCTTTCTGCCCAGCCGTGCCTGCAGATCCCGGGCAGCTTGCAGCTTGCTCACACCCTTGGCGTGGACATCAATAATTCGGGGCGCAGAGCGGAACACCTCCACCTTGTCTGCATACAACCGGCGGATCGTCTGCTCTGCTTCATCCATGCGGGCAAGCGCCTCCTTTGTGCCGGAGAAAAGCTGTGCTACACCGGGCTCAGGGGTTTTCCCAAACAGGGCAAACTTCAAAAACGGTCCGTAGTCCTGACCCCGCACAGCCGGCTCACGCAACCAGTCCATGCTGTCGTAGAAGGCTTCAAACTCCCGGGTAGGATCTACCAAATAGTGGGTCTTCTGCCCCTGAATCTCCAAATTCAGCTCCGGAAACAGCTGACGCATTTTGTCCATCGTTTCCCACAAATCCAAATCGATGGTGCGCAAATGACTAAGCTTGCCCTTTTCGTAGCAGGCGCTGCCGTTGTATAGCAAAAACGGCGCGTTTGCAGGAACCACATCAAAGTAATTTCGAAAGGTGTTGGCGCTTCTGCCGGTGTTCATGGTGAACACGCCGCCCCGGGCGGTAAACCAGCGGATCGCCGCAAGATTCCGCTCCGGAATCGTAGAATCCGGAGCGGTTAAGGTCCTGTCAAAATCAACGGTTAATAAAATATCTGAAAACATACTTACTTCTTTCTGCGGAAAATCTTACTGCGGAACAAAATCACATTCATCATGATAAAGAACAAAGTCAGGATAATATAAGTCAAAATCGGTTTTTCCGGTGCCAGGGTCGCCAGCAGCATCATGGGGAAGCCGAAGACGATGGCGGGGAAGTTCTGATAAACCATGTTGTCTGCGGCAGGGCTCTTGAAGTCGCCGTCGATTTCACGCAGCAGGATAATGCCAGTGCTGGCGGTGCCGGTGAGCATGCCGTACATAGCCAAAAACTGTTCCTGTGTGTATTCCGGGAACAGAGACTTTGCCACAAAGTAATTGTAAATGTAGGTGGACACCAAGCCCACAACGCCCAAGATCAGGATAATGCCCCAGTACTGCTCCAAAGCGCTCAGGCGAATGGCGGCAACGCCCGCCACCACCATGAGGTCAAAGAAGAGGTTACTGATTCGGGTCAGCAGGAAATCGTTGGTCTGCACTCTGCGGAATACCTTTTTCCGGTTCAACAGGTTCAGAACCAGCTTGATCAGCGTAGCTGCCAGCACGCCCAACAGGAAGTTAAAGCCGTAGATCACAGAACGCATACCGGGCAGCAGCGTACCCAGTAGCAGCATCAAAAGGTATGCCAGCATATAAGCCAGCGCAACCAATGCCAGCTGCACAGTCATTTTGTCCACACTTTCCTGCATGGGGATCTCGTTCTCGCCCTGAATCTGTTCGGCGCTAATGGTGCCGGATTCCTTTTTTGCAGGCATCAGCTTGCCTTTCTTGCGCAGCACATTTAAATGCACAACACCGCCCAGACTGGCGCTGAGGAAGCCCAGTGCCGCAATGGTCAGACCAAAGCTTCTGCCGCCGGTGAAACCGAACTGGGTCTCGTAAATGTTGCCGTAGTTCAGTGCCTGACCGGTACCCTGACCGTAGCCGAAGGGCAGTAAAAGACCGCCAACCGGGAAAAATCCGGAGATCACCATCGCAGCTACCATGGTAATGCCCATGCCTAAAATTGCCTGCAGCAGGTAGGTGGAAACGGTGGTAACGCCGGTGTTAAAGATCTCGGTGGTGCGTTTTTTACTCAGCTTACCGCCGGAGCTTTTTAAGGTGGAAGCGATAAAGCCCAAGGCGAGGGTGTGGTAGGTCAGCACTTCCAGGGTGGCAGTACCGTTACCCCCAAAGAAAGGGGTATCGTACATGACCTGACCGAAAATCCCTTCGTAAACGGTCTCCACAAGAATCAAAATTGCACCGCCCAGAACGGAGGTGGGGATCAGCAATTTCTTCAATCCCGGCACATATTTTTTCAGCAGGTTACCCACAAGCAAGCTGCCCAGCAGCAGAGCAAGCAGGTTCATAAAACCCCAAACTTCAAACTCCCAAAAATTGGACATGTGTTTCTCCTTTGTAAATATTTTTATATCTGTGGTAGAAATTTACATATTTCAGCGCATTGAAACGGGCGCTGCCCTTCAACTGATAAATGCAGTCGTTGTGATAAAGATTCAGCTTGTTTCTGCCCAGCACAGCGGCACCGTACATTTCCTGGAAAGGAAGCACGATCTCGTCGCGTGTGCCTTCGTTTAAAACCACCCGGTCTCCGTACAGACATATGGCCGCCTGCCGGAAGAGCCGGTTCTTCCGCTTGAATACCAACACTTCAGAAACCGCGGCGGTATCCTGATAGACCGGCTTGGCGGTATAATTGGCGCTGTCTAATTGGTTTACATAACAACACTGATAATCATACCAGTCAGCCACATAACGGTGGGGGAACGGCTTGTTTACGCCCTCCAAGGTCAGATCCGGCTTTTGGCGCACCTGCAGCGCACATTGCTTGCAGGTAATCACATCGCCCTGACTTTCAAAAGAGGACAAGCCACATTCCGGGCAAACATAAATGGCACGCTCCAAATACTGGGCGGGGTTCTTGGTGTGGAAAGTGCCGGTTTGCTTGGTATCGTCCACAGACAGACCGTCTACGATGCGCCGGTACAGCTCCTCATTCGTCATAGAAGCAAATACTTCCGGTTCGATCACTTCCCGCACGCCACAGGTCATTTTGCCCCGTCTTGTGCCGTCGCCCCAGCGGGGCTGAACGCCATAGCCGCCTTCAATGCGGTAAAGGGCGATGGGCAGCTTCATTTTCTTAGCCAGCGCCGCAATGGCGGGATTGATGGAAACCGTTCTGCCGTGATAGGTACGGTTGCCCTCCGGTGCCATTGCGATGGTGCCGCCCTCCCGTGCTACCCGCAGGCAGGTCATAACTGCCTGGGCATCGGTGGTCTGCTTTCGAATGGGAATGGGCGCAACCAGCCAGCGCAGCACATCGGAGATCCAGCCAAGGGAGAAAATATCCTCGGTGGCGATATAGTACACAGGACCGCGGAAGGAAAGGGCGATAAAGAACTGGTCAAAGGCGGTCTGGTGGTTCATAAGCACCAAATATGCCCGCTTGCCCTGCTCTTTGAATTTATCGATCTTGACACCGTATTTCAGCTTTATGTAGGGAGCCAGCAAGGGCTTCAAAAGGGCGGTGATCACCCCATGCCGAAGCCGGATCCACTTTTTCTTGGGGGTTTGCTTTTTCATAGGCTAGTCCGCCTCCTGTAATTTTCGTGTCAGCTCAGAAAGGGCTTGGGCCATCGCCTGATAAGTCTCGTCGGAGACCGCATCCAAATAGCCGGACTCGTAAGCTTGCATTGCCTGCTGGATCCGCACCACCTTTACAGGCTTTCCCTCTTGAGAAAGGGTGAAAATGGGGGTATAGTCGAAACCGGTAACTTTTGTTTCACCGGTAATGTTATCCTTGGTGATCTGCAGATCCAAAATTACAGAATAGGGATTGCCGCCAAAGAAATCTCCCAAAGAATAGGCAACGAAAGTGCCGTTCTGGGGATCGAATTCCATATCCAGAACAGAGTGGGGGTGGGTGCCGATAATGGCGTCCACGCCATTATTTTGCATGAGCTCGGCAATGGCGCGCTGGCTGGCGCTGACAGTTTTACTTTTCTCGCTGCCCCAGTGGAGGAACGCGATCACAATGTCCGGCTTTTCCTTGTTCAGGCTGCTGAGAATTGCGGTGATTTTCTCCGTGTCGATGGTTTGGTAGGTGGAGTCATAGTCTTCATACAGAACATTCACACAGCCTTCTCCGTCGGCAGGCAGGGTCAAACCGCCCATGCCCTTGGTAAAGGCAACCAAGCCGATCTTCACACCGTTTATATTACAAATGGTATAGCCCCTTGCGGCCTTTGCCTCGTCCGGATCGGCATATGCGCCCAAGGGCTCCATACCCGCAGAGCGGACAGCACGCAAGGTTTGTCCCAATCCGGACAGTCCCCGGCTGATAGCGTAGGAATTGGCAAGCTGCAAATAGTCCACACCTGCCCGATCCAGGGCCTTTGCCAAGGTCTCCGGCGCAGAGTCGGCACCGTAGGGCGCGCCGCACAAATTGCCCTCAAAGTTCATGGCGGTCAAGTCTGCCTCTGCCAGTAGGTGGGCAACATCCATAAAGGCGGCAGTGTAGTCGTAATTGTCGCCGCCGGCAGCCACCACATCGTCGGTGATATTCATATTACCGGCGGCGGTAAAATGCACAGTGGTTACAGCCGATGCAGTTTCAGCCGGTTGCGTAGCTTCCTGCACACCTTGGATGGTTGTTTCCACAGGCAGGGTTTCTACAGGGGCGGGGGCGTTGCGTCGCGCCAAAATAAAAATCAGAATGCCGCATGCCACCAGCACCGCAGCAGCGACCCCAAGACCGATCATCGTCTTGCGCCAGGCGGCAGCCTGTTTAGCCCGTTCCTGGGCGCGCTGTGCCCGTCGCCGTTTCAATTCTTCCGGATCGATAGCCATACTGCCACCTCCTTTGCATTTTTTCACCATTATATTTTACACCATCAAAGCCCATTTCACAACCCCAAATTTGGAAAAACCTTTACACCGCCGCTCATATTTAGTAAAATAAGAAAAGAAGAAAGGAAGGTGCGTATGGAAAAAAGAAATCCCCCTGTGGGCCGTTTTGCGCCCTCACCCTCCGGGCGTATGCACTTGGGAAATGCCTTTTCTTTTCTCATTGCATGGCTGTCGGTACGCAGCCGCGGCGGCAGTATGGTTCTGCGCATGGAAGACTTGGATATCCAGCGCTGTAAGGAGGAATATGCCCAGTCTATTCGGCAGGATCTTCGCTGGCTGGGGCTGGACTATGACGAAGAAATGCCGCCCCAAAGCGGGCGGGAAAAGGTGTACGAAGAATACTTTCAGCAGCTTCGGCAGAAAGGACTTTTGTATCCTTGCTACTGCAGCCGCGCCCAGCTTCACAGTGTCAATGCGCCCCACCTGTCCGACGGCACATATTTATATGCCGGCACATGCCGAAATCTGACACTCCAGCAGCAGGAACAAATGCAAAAAGCACCTGCATGGCGGGTGCAGGTGCCGGACAGAACATGGGTAGTGGATGATAAATTGCAGGGCAGATATGAAGAAAATCTGAAGCAGGATTGCGGAGATTTTATCGTCCGCCGGGCAGATGGGTTATTTGTATATCAGCTTGCAGTAACCGTGGACGACGGCTTGGCAGGCGTTACGGAGGTGGTGCGGGGTGTAGACCTGCTCAGCTCTGCGCCAAGACAGATGTATCTGCAGGAATTGTTTGGTTTTGCACAGCCCCAATACGGGCATGTTCCACTGCTGGTTGCTCCGGATGGCAGACGGCTGAGTAAGCGGGATCAGGATATGGATATGGGGTATTTGCAAAAGCATGCCAGCGCAGAGCAAATCATTGGTGCGCTGGCCCATGCCTGCGGCTTGCTGCCGGAAGCAACGCCTGTTTCTGCAAAGGAACTGATTGGGGAATTTTCCTGGAAAAAGCTGCAAAAAGAACCAATCTGCATGAAATTTCCAATGGATAATGCATAATGATCTTTGTGTCATTGCGAAGGTGTGTTAGCACCTGTGGCAATCTCCCATTCCACCCCACGTCATTGCGAAACCAGTGCGCACACTGGTTGTGGCAATCCTTTCTCTAAAAACCATGGCATTGAGAGGATATATTCGGCGGCGGCAAGGCCCCGCCGCAACCCCCGCGCTTTTTTGTTACAGGAGCAGAAAAGAAGGACAGATTATTGCTGTCCTTCTTTCTTTTCTATAACCTTTACGATTTCTGGGATGATGTAATCATATTTGCTGTAATTTTCTGTAGCAGAACAATATTCCAAAATGGATTTTAACTGTGCTAAAGTTTGTCTGTTTAAATAGCTGTCTATAGTATGATCCATATTTGGCAACCTCTCAATGTGGCATATGGGGGCTATATCCCCTTACTAATTAAGATTATAACCCCCATAATAAACAATGTCAAGATGGGGGAGATGGAAATGATTCAATTTGAAAGGCTCTGGAAGACTATGGAGAAGAAAGGTGTCAGCACCTATATGCTTCGGGAGCAGTGCGGCATTGATAGTAAGACCATACGACGGTTGAAGGCAAATGAGAACATGGAAACCAAAACATTGAGCAAGCTGTGTGCTGTGCTGGAATGTTCCCTGGAGGATATTGCAGAATATATCCCGGATTAAAAAGAAGAAAAACAGGCTGTTGCAAAATGCAGAATTTTGCAACAGCCACTTTTTTGTTTATCGCATAGATGCATACAGCGCTCTGGCGTCTGCCTCGGAGCGCATACCCTCGGTAGCGCCGGGCTTGGACAGGGAGCACACTGCGCTGGCAGTACCCAGCTCAATGGCA
>JAZRNS010000077.1:0-9204 GCA_045648245.1 Faecousia sp.
AGCGAGTTCGAGCCTCGTCACCCGCTCCAAAAAGATAAGGAACGCTTGGCGTTCCTTATTTCATATGGTACCGTAGCCAAGTGGTAAGGCACGAGTCTGCAAAACTCTGATCCGCCAGTTCAAATCTGGCCGGTACCTCCAAAAAGAAAAGACACGATTTTTATCGTGTCTTTTCTTTTTGTGTTTGTATCCTCAAGGACACAACATCGTTTGCGAGTTTACTCGCAACATCATTTGACCTTTAGGTCAACATCATTCCGATTGTGGACACAAAACGAGGTTGCCTAACGGCAAACAGTGTTGTGCTTCGCACAAACGATGTGGCTACGCCAACGATGTTGCACTTCGTGCAAATACAACGCTCCGCATTGATTTATTTCCGCTTTTATGCTATAATACACCTAAGGCGGTGATGATGTGGAACATAAGGAATATGTGAGGATATGCGATAATTCAAACATCGTCATTTTGTTTATCCACGGAATTGTTGGAACGCCAAATCATTTTAATGAATTTGTTTCTTTAGTTCCTGAATCATTTTCGGTTTATAATTTACTCTTAGACGGTCACGGAAAGGGCGTTAAGGATTTTTCAAGATCTTCAATGAAAAAGTGGGAGGAACAGGTTGCTTCTGTCGCGGAAGAATTATCATTAACACACGAAAAAATATATATTGTTGCTCACTCATTAGGAACACTATTGGCAATCGACCAGGCAATTAAAAACAAAAAAGTTTGCAAGTTGTTTCTTCTTGCAGTTCCATTGCGATTGTCGATAAAACCTAAAATGCCAATCAATTCATTAAGGGTTTATTTCGATAAAATTCGCTCGGATGATTATGAAGCATTGGCGGCAAAAAAGTGTTACGGTATAGAAAAGGACAAAAATCCTTTTCATTATATTGGCTGGATACCTAGGTTTTTAGAATTGTTTGCAAAAATCCGTCGAACTCGCCAAACTGTGAATTTGCTTAATACAATTTGTTTGGTATATCAATCTGAAAAAGATGAAATGGTTTCAAGTCGAAGTGCAAAATATTTTGAAAACAAGCCTAATGTTTTGGTGAACAAACTTAAAAAATCTGGACATTACTATTATGACAAAGAAGATTTTGATTTTTTAATAACTGAATTTAAGAGAATTCTTAATATGGATAGTTGATTTCAAAGAAAATTAGGTTTTTCGATCAGTTCTTTTTTGGTCAGTAGAGCCAAAATAAAAAGCACTGCGAAAGCAGTGCTTTTTGTTTTGGAAACTAGGTGTGCCTTGCGGCACGTGAAGCACACCTTCGGTGTGTGAAGTTTGACTTCGTCAAGTGAAGCGCCTGCGGGCGTTGGTGGCACACTTAACTTCACTTTGCGGCATCGCCGCAAAACTTCACAGGGGCAAAGTCTCTGCTTCACGCGAGCGTACGCGAGTGCTTCGTTTTTTGGTTCTATAATAAAGATGGGGAGCTGTGCAGATGTACAGCTCCTTTTCGATATCGTTGTGTATCCGATTGCCATATACTGTTGTGAGGTGATTATCATGTATATTCCAACAGGAACACCTGCTGCGGTTGCAAAAATTTCCGGAGGGGAACAAAGACCGTGCCTACGGGGAAGGGTAGCATTTTATAAAAAGGGTAAGCACATTTTTGCGGTTGCTAACATTTGCGGATTGCCTAAAACCAACAGCGGCATATTTGGATTTCATATCCATGAGGGAACTTCTTGTGGGGGAGAAGCCTTTGCAGACACAGGCAGCCATTATAACCCCGGAGGGAAACCCCATCCGGAGCATGCAGGCGATCTGCCACCCCTGTTTGCCTGCGGGGATAAGGCTTTTTTTGCTGTGCTGACCGACCGGTTTTGTTTGGAGGATATCATGGGGCGAACCGTGGTCATACACAGCGACCCGGATGACTTCCGTAGCCAGCCTGCGGGCAATTCGGGTAGAAAAATTGCTTGCGGCAGGATATGCCCCGTGTAGAAATTTCGTTGACGAAAGTATATGATATGATATAATAAAAGTAGATATGGGAGGTGGTCATGTGAAATTGACATTTTTAGGGGCTGCCCATGAGGTAACCGGTTCGTGTACCCTATTGGAAGCCTGTGGAAAGCGTTATTTGATTGATTGCGGCATGGAACAGGGGGCAGATACCTATGAAAACTGCCAATTACCTGTATTGCCCGGGGAGCTTGACGGCATTTTTCTGACCCATGCCCATATTGACCATTCCGGCATGCTGCCTGCCATGGTGGCAAAGGGCTACCGCGGTCCTATTTATGCTACGGAGGCCACCTACAGGCTGTGCCGGATCATGCTGCGGGATTCTGCCCATATTCAGGAATCAGAGGCACAGTGGCGCAACCGCAAGGCGCAGCGCTCCGGTGAGCCTGCCTATGTGCCGATTTACACAATAGCCGATGCAGAACAAGCATTGACACAGTTTAAGAACCTGTCCTATGGAGAAACAGTTACTGTCCATGAGGGCGTTACCCTTTCTTTTTCGGACGCCGGACATTTGCTGGGATCCGGCAGTGTTCGCCTGACGGTCTGCGAAGACGGACAGGAGAGGACCATTGTGTTTTCCGGGGATTTGGGAAATATAGACCGCCCCTTGATTCGGGACCCCCAAATGCCGGAGTATGCGGATTATGTGGTGATCGAATCTACCTATGGCGATCGCACCCACGGTCCCCGTCCGGACTATATCGGCCAGCTAACCCAGATATTACAGGAAACCTTTGATCGGGGCGGCAATGTAATCATTCCTTCCTTTGCCGTTGGTAGGACACAGGAAATGCTCTATCTACTGCGTACCATCAAAAATAGCGGAGCGATTCACGGACATGAGGGATTCCCTGTGTATGTAGACAGTCCTCTGGCCGTAGAGGCAACAAAGATTTACGCAGATGGACTGATCGACTACTACGACAAGCAGACCTTAGATTTGTTAGCACAGGGGATTGATCCAATTGCCTTTCCTGATTTGCGGCTATCCGTAACCGCGGAAGAGTCGAAGCTGATCAATGCAGATAAAGAACCAAAGGTGATTTTGTCTGCCTCCGGTATGTGTGAAGCCGGACGTATTCGCCATCACCTAAAGCATAATCTTTGGCGCTCAGAGTGCACGGTATTGTTTGTGGGCTACCAAGCAGTTGGTTCTGTAGGTAGAAAACTGATCGATGGGGCGCCTGCAGTAAAGCTGTTTGGAGAAGAAATTCAGGTACATGCGGATATTCGCCAAATGGACGGCATTTCCGGTCATGCGGATCGGGATATGCTGCTGGGTTGGCTGGGAAGTATGAAAAAAACACCCAGACGGGTATTTGTGAATCACGGAGACAGTGCTGTATGCGACAGTTTCGTTGCTACAGTACATGAAAAACTGCAATTTCCTGCCGTTGCCCCTTACAGCGGGGACGGCTATGACCTGATCACCGGTGAATGCTTCCAAAAGGGAATTATTGTTCCTGTGCAAAAGCATAGGGGCAGAAGCCGGACAAATGCGGCATATGAGCGCTTGCTGACTGCAGGCAAACGGCTGATGAAGCTGATCGAGGGCATGAAAGGCGCAACCAATAAGGAGATCGCAAAATTCACAGACCAGATCAACGCCCTTTGCGACAAGTTTAAATAAAACAAACCGCCAATCATCAGCGATGATTGGCGGTAATCTCATTTTGCAGATAAGTCTACAGCCTTCCGAAGAACGGAGTAGGCGGGCACTTGTTGGGGTAGCTGAACGGTGAATTTCATTTGCGGGGCCCTTGCCTGGGCGAGCTCTGCACCCTCCAAATCTGCCATCATGGGAACGGTGAAGCCGAAGGGCTTCAGATCGGGACCCACAGCTTCCAGTTCATCACCGCAAGCAAACTTGTTCCGCAGGGAACAAACTGCCAGCCCGTTTTCGTCGCAGCTTTCCACGATGGCACAGATCTGCCAGCTGCGGATATACCGGGAGTGCTCTGTGTGCTGACCGGGCTGACCAAAGTAGAAGCCGGTGGAATAAATCCGGTGGGAAACCTTTTCTACTTCATCCCGCCAAACAGGGTCAATGGGTCGGCCAGCTGCCAAATTGTCAATACAGTGGCGATAAGCGCCGGTAACGATTGCAGCATAGTAAGCGGATTTTGCCCGACCCTCGATCTTTATACAATCAATTCCTGCGTCTGTCAGCTCCTGCAAATGGTCGATCATGCACATATCTCTGGAATTCATAATGTATGTGCCTTTTTCGTCCTCGTAAACAGGGAAGTACTCGCCGGGGCGCTTTTCTTCCACCAGCGCATACTGATAACGACAAGGCTGGGCACAGGCACCGCGGTTGGAGTCTCTACCGGTCATATAATTGCTCAGCAGGCACCGTCCGGAATAGCTGACACACATAGCACCATGGCCGAAGGTCTCAATTTCCAGCTCCGGGGAAACCTTCTGCCGAATCTCGGTGATCTCTTTTAAATTCAGTTCCCGAGCCAAGACTACGCGTTGTGCGCCTAAATCAAACCATGCCTGTGCACATTCGTAGTTGGCAATGGATTGTTGGGTGGAAATATGGCGCTGACACTTGGGAGCATATTTACCGGCTAAGGTAAATGCACCCAAATCTGCCAGGATCAATGCGTCCACACCGGCGTCCTGCAGTTGCTCTAAATAGGCAGGAAGATTTACAACTTCTTCGTTGCGGGGCATGGTGTTTACGGTTACATGGGCTTTTACCCCATGGTCGTGGGTGTACTTGACTGCCAAAGGCAGCTCCTCCGGGGTGAAATTGCCCGCAAAGGAACGCATGCCAAAGTCTGTCCCGGCAAGGTAGACAGCATCTGCGCCGTACAGCACAGACATTTTGAGCCGTTCCATATCGCCGGCTGGGCTGAGAAGTTCTATTTTTTTCATCATCAATATCCTAAGCTGTTAACTTTGCGTAAGTGCTCGTCGTAGGTCTTGGAGAACAGGTGGCAGCCCTGACTGGGATCGAGCACATAGTAATAGAAGCCGGTATCGTTGGGATCCAGTACGGCATAAAGAGAGTAGACACCGGGGTTGGAAATCGGTCCGGGAGGCAGGCCCTCGTGGTTACGGGTGTTGTAGGGGCTGATATTGGAAAGGTCTGTAGCGGTCAGCTCTCCCTTTTCGAAGAAATAGTCGCCGATTGCGTAATAAACCGTTGCGTCAGCGCCCAAATAGGGGTGGGTGGGATTTGTCAGACGGTTGTAGAAGACAGAAGCAATATTGAAACTTTCTGCATTGCTGGAGGTTTCCTTCTCCACAATGGATGCCAGGGTTACCAGCTTGTGCAAGGTAAGGGTATTCTGGGCAATGTAATCACTGCTATAGCCCTGCTTGCTCAGCATATTTGCAAAGCGAACCTGCATGTCTGCCAGCTCCTGCTTCATGATATCGGTGAACCGATCGTCAAACTCGTCCAGGAATTTCTCCAAAACACGGCGGGGTTCATCGTTGGTATAGAAGCTGTAGGTATCCGGTGCCAAATAGCCTTCCAGACAGTACTTAGAACCCCGGGTAACACCTTCCAGGAACCAGTATTCTTCCAAAGTGCCGGTTGCGGCATATGCTTCCAAATCTGCAACGGTACAAACCTCGTTTTCTTCCAACAGCTTAAAGATCTGTGCACAGTTGTATCCGTCAGGGAACATGATAGTAACCACACCTCTGCGGCTGACGGTGGATGCCATGGCGTTGATCATAGCGTTGTAGTCAAAATGGGCATTGAGAGTATATGTGCCGAAAGCAATATTGTCAGCCTTGCCGGTAATCTCAGCAAACAGCTTAAACAGACCCGGGTAGCGAACCAATCCTGCATCCCCCAGCTTTTGGGAGATAGAGCTAATATCGTCTTCTTCCGTAACGGTAATGGTGATCTCCTGGGAATTTTTGCCAAAGGCCATCAGATCGGCACAGCACACCCAAAGTAAACGGCCAAAAGATACACCGATGGCAACGATCAAAAGCAGCCACACAGCCGTTGCAAGCAGGTGCGGAATTCCAAACATTCCGTAGCCTTTTTTTCGGGCGGGGCGAGCTTTGCTTGCAGAGTCCTGCCTGACTTTCCGCCTGGCGGCGGAAGCAGTTTCTGTTCGCGTGGGGTTTTGGGCGATGGGATCAGAATCAAATTGCTGGGTAACCTCCAGGTTATCAGCTGGGGTGTCGTCCTGCTTGACCTCCTCTATGATCTGTTCCAGCTCTAAATCGTCCGGATGGGTCAGCTTGGACAGATTGTCTGCATGGGCATCTGCACCGATCTCTTCCGTAGGTGCGGCAGATCCCAATATTTCATCTACCCATTCATTGTTTTGCGGGTCGATATGTTCTTTTTCCATAACGGGATACCTCCTGTCAACGGATTACGATTTGTGTTTCGATTTCTTTCGCTGCAGTCTCGCCCTTAAGCGCGGCAACCAGTGCCAAACCAAAAGCCGTGGCGCAGCCGGCGGAAGTGCCGGTGATTACATTGGCGTCCTGAAGGGCAGGCACATCCTGCTGAACTTGCGCATTGCCCATGGCATCGCTACAGCTGGGATAACAAACCACCTTTTTGCCGTCGGTGATGTGCAGGTCTGCCAGCACAGTAGGACCGGCGCAGATGGCGGCAACAAATTTGCCGTTCTCATGGGCAAATTGCAGTGCATCCATTGCCGGCTTGCTGGCACGAACGGAAGCAACACCACCCAAACCGCCGGGCAGAATGATCATCTCCAGATCAGTCAGATCCATCTCATCCAGTGTAATATCGGCTTCTACGCCGATGTTATGACCGCCATAAACCACTTTGCTGTTTACGCCTACTGTCATAACACAAACGCCGGCGCGACGCAATAAATCCAAAGGTGCAATGGCCTCAGTCTCTTCAAAACCGGTGCCTAAGAGCATGTATACCATAGCTTACCCCTCCAAACACTTTTTTACATGGGAATAAATTTCATTGTGAATATCTTCCATAGAACGCATAGCGCCGTCCTTTACACAGTCGATCACCGTCCAGCCATAGTATTTGGCAGCCATTTTTCCGGTTTTGCGGCAGGTGGCAAGGTAGGCGGTGTCCTGCTCATGAATATCGGCCTTGGTATTGGTGTCCTGTTCCCGATGGCGCAAAAGACGCTCAGTAAAATCGGTAGGGACATCCAGATAGATGGTCAGATCCGGGCGGGGAAGACCCAGCTTGTCGTATTCAAAGTCGTACAGCCACTGCAAGTAGGCTTCCTGCTGATCCTCCGGCTGTTTGGATGCCTGATGCACGGCATTGGAGGTGGTGTAGCGGTCGGACAGAACAACGCCACCTGCTTCGTACCATTGGCCCCAGTCCATTTTGTAGGAAGCAAAACGGTCAACCGCATAAAAAGCAGATGCGGCATAAGCATTCACATCGGTAGGCTTTGTGCCGAATTCGCCGCCCAAATACATGCGGATCAAAGCAGAGCTTTCCTGATCGTACCGGGGGAAAACAAGACGGCGGAAAGGTGTGCTGTCCTGTTCCAAGTGCTGGCTTAAAAGACGGAATTGGGTGCTTTTACCGGAACCGTCCGTACCTTCAATTACAATTAGTTTACCCATTTTTTTAACAAGCCTCCTTTAAAGGCGTTTTGTCCATACAATATCACTATAAAATATATCATATTTTTTACAGTTTGTCCACCATAAGATCATAGGAAGGTTGCATAATGGGTCAAAAACTGCTACAATAAGGCAAACGCTAATACAAGGAAGAATATTATGGAAGAAATTACATTTGAACAGCTTGGTTTGTCAGAAGCCATGCGCAAAGCATTGGAGAAAAAAGGCTACGGCTATCCTACCACCATTCAGCAGCTTGCAATTCCTGAGTTTTTGCAGTGGAAAGATGTGATTGCAAAAGCGCCCACAGGCACCGGTAAAACCTTTGCATTCGGCATTCCTATGATTGAGCATGTGGATCCTGCCTGTGGGGAGGTACAGGGGCTGATCCTTGCGCCTACCAGAGAGCTGGCAATCCAGATCGGCGACGAGCTGCGCGGTCTGCTTACATATTTTCAGGGCATTCGCGTGGCAGTCCTTTATGGCGGCGCAGGCATTGTGGGTCAGGCAAAGCAGCTGGAGAAGAAACCCCAGATCGTGGTGGCGACTCCCGGCCGTTTGGTGGACCACTATAACCGGAAAAATATCCGTCTGGACAAGATTCAGACAGTGGTGCTGGACGAGGCTGACCGCATGCTGGATATGGGCTTTTTCAAGGATGTAACCAAGATCATTGAGAAGGTGAAAAATCGCCGAAATCTGGGCCTTTTCTCTGCAACCATCTCTCAGGAGGTCATGACCGTTTCCTGGATGTACCAGCGCGACGAGGTGGAAATTACCGTAGAGCCGAAGAAGGAAGACCGCCCGAATATTGACCAGTATTCCATCACAGTAACACCCTTGGAAAAGGCAGAGACCACCTTGCGCCTGATCCGCACACAGGGCTATGAACGGGTGATGATCTTCTGCAATACCAAGCATATGTGCCAGCGACTTTCTGACGATTTTCAGCGCGCCGGTGTAAATTGCGACTGTATCCATGGGGATGTCCGGCAAAGCCAGCGTGAAAAGACTATGCAACGCTATCGGGACGGCAAGCTGGCGATCCTGATTGCTACGGATGTTGCCTCCCGCGGTATCGATGTGGACGATGTGGATTGCGTTGTCAATTTCGATATTCCGGAGGAAAACGAATACTATGTCCACCGGATTGGCAGAACCGGACGGGCAAAGCGGAAGGGTGTTGCATGGTCTATTATTGGCAACTTCCCGGAGAAGGCAAAGCTAGACGAGATTGCAAAATATTCCAATTACCAAATACGGCCCATGCTTCTGGGTGCTGACGGCAGCTTGACAGTGGAAGCTGTGAAAGAGCCGACAGTGAAGAAGCGCTTCCGTTGAACGGCCGCCAGCGGGGATTTCTGCTGCTGACCAGCCATTTAGGCGATCCCCGACGAAAAGTGCTGACGGTTGCGCAGTTTCGTCAGCTTGCCAGCCGTGTGGCAGCTATGGAAAAGCCCGAGGAAGACAGATCATTAACGGTTTCTGATATAATGGCGCTGGATTATACCCAGGAAATGGCTGAGCGAATTGTGTCTCTGCTGTCAGATGAGGAACAGCTTAGCAGCTATTTGGGGCAGGGCGAAAAAATGGACTGCCGGTGCATAACAAGGCTCAGCGAAAACTACCCCGCAAGACTGCGCC
>JAZRNS010000078.1:0-64829 GCA_045648245.1 Faecousia sp.
ATCTGGGTGGCTACACCCTGACCACTCCCTACCTGGTTGCATTCGCAGGTAGCGAGGTTACCAACGGTTCTGTTGCTGCTGCTAACATGGTAGCTCCCAACGTGATCATCGACGAAGTTGAGTACGCTTGGACCGCAAACGAAGGCGTTTACACCCTGGCTCCTGTTGTAGTGCCTGTTCAGAACCCTGTTGCTAAGATCGGCGATACTCCTTACGCAACTGTCGAGGATGCTCTGAATGCAGCTAAGAAAGATGACGTTGTTGTCATGATTGATGATTCTGATGAGACTGGCACAGATCTACTGATTCCTGGTGGCGTTACATTGAATATTGCTAAGTATGATTTGTATGCTGATAGTTTGACTGGTGTTAATGGTGCACTCCTTACTACATCTAATCGTTATAGCAATAGTGATCATGGTAAATTGTATCTTACTGATATTAATGCACTGATTCTTCCTGAGAAGCAAACAACCTATATATCCGGCACTACTGTTTATGATGTCATTCCTATGTTGGTTGATGATCATTATGTGCTTGCTAATGCTAGAATTGATGATACTACAGCTACATCTACCACAACCTTCGGCTTGAGCTATAATGAAGAAGAAAAGTGGATTGACTTCAAGTTTAAACCCTATTGGGGCGGCACTTTCAACACAAATGAGATTAAGCCTGATGGTTGTGAAGACAACTACATGAAGGTTGTTATTCGTTTGGAATGGACTAATGCTAGTGGTACAGCATATCAGGATTTTGTTTATAACAGAGATCAAGTTATCAATGCTGCTGGTTCTGGTTTCTTGGGCTATGTTATGACCGGATATGATATTGTTGAGGTTGATATCTCTACCTTGAAGGTTACTGCAATGATTATGACCGAGTGTGGCGTAATTTCCGCTGGTGAAACCTATGACATCACGGAAGCTATAGCATAATTTAAGATTGGAGGTAAGATGTTATGAAGTTTGTTGCACCTGAAATCGAGCGCTTTGTACTCGTTTCTGAAGCTATTACTGGCACTTATGATGGCAATGATAGCGAGCTGTCTGGCGGCGGCGCAGACTAATCTTTATTCGCGCATTGGGGTCAGGCTTATTAGCCTGACCCCAACATTTATTATAGAACCCATTTATTATAGAACAATATATATTTATGTTGATTTTTCTTGCCTCTTAGGTTATTATTAGCTTGCGACCAATAATAGTTTATGAGAAGGTTGGAGTGTGAATGGAGAAGTATTATATGATATCGGGACTGAAAGTGAAAATGGACACTTTCGGCAAGACTGAAAAACAGGCCTACCGCTATATTATTGACAGACCTGATTCTGTTGATATAGTTATTGAATCAAGTCGTGATGATTGGAAAGCAAGACGTCCGGAGATGCCTATTGAATCCTGTGAGTATCTATCAACTGGGTTCAATTTTTATAGGCAATTATTAAACTTCGATGGATTAATGCTTCATGCTTCTGCAGTTGTTGTTGACGGAAATGCTTATTTATTTACTGCTAATCCAGGAACAGGTAAGTCTACCCACACTAAACTTTGGTTGAACATGTTTGGTGATCGGGCATTTATACTTAATGACGATAAGCCTGCTCTTCGTTTAGAAGACGGCATATGGTATGCATACGGGACTCCATGGAGCGGTAAACATGATATTAGTGTAAACGAGAAAGTTCCTGTTGCTGGAATAGCTTTTCTTGAACGTAGTGATATCAATGAAATTACTCCATTTACAGGACTTGAGGCAGTGAGGATGATATTTACACAGGTTAATAGTCCTAAATGGAAGGATTACAGGGAAAAGTTGCTGTGCTTGTTGGATAAACTGATGAGATCTACACCTGTATGGAGACTAAAATGCAATATGGAACCGGAAGCGGCAATCGTTTCTTATGAAGCAATGTCTGGACTAAAGTTTGATAAGGAGAATTTAGATGAAGATTAAAGAAGGTTATATTCTCGGCTCTATTGCTGGTGAAAATGTTGTTTTGCCGTCTGGTGATGATTTGGATCTCAGCGTCATGATTTCATTGAATGATACTGCAAAATTTTTATGGGAACAGTTGCAGGAGGATAAGACCGAGGAAGATCTCCTGCAGGCAGTAATTGCAAATTACGAAGATGTTGACCAGGAAGAAGCAAAGAAGTTTATTTCTGAGTTTGTTTCCAGCCTGAAAGAACACGATTTCCTGGCCTGAAGGTAGGGGCGATCAGTGATCGCCCGCAAATCCTTCCCCAAATCACCTGACCACAATGGGCGATGCATAATCGCCCCCACTTCTCTGTTGCCATCGATGGTGGCGCCTATATATAAATAGATGGGTTGTTGATCGACCCTGGGAGCTTAAACAACAGGAGGTGCTTTGTAATGCATATTGTTGACATAGTAATGATCGCAGTTATATGTCTGACAGCGTCCATAATCGCATTGACGGTTCTTCTTTCCTGCAGATGGAAAATGGGAGATGAAGATACAATTGCAAGGTTGGGGAGAAGATTAAGGAATAAATGGGTTGGAAGCTGTATTGCTTTTCTGATCGTGTATTATTGGTGCGTTTTGATCTCCATACTGTCAACCTTGATCGTGCTATACCTTGGCTGCTTTGAGGATGCCACAACAACCGCAATCAAGGGCAGGTTAATTATGTACTCTGCCTTTTCTTTATTTACATCAGTTTGCCCGTATGTTGTTAATTTTCAGAAAATATCCAGAAAATACAGAAAGGCTTTTTGCATCATTGATGCCCAATTGCTGCAGCAACAGGGTATTGTAGAAGCAATCAATCTTGGCGAAGAAATTATTTCTTCTGCATTTGATGAATAAATTAATTTGTATTTTTGGCGATCAATGATCGCCCCTACAAAATAGAATATGGATTTACAAAAACGGAAACAGAACAGATTATCCGGTTATGATTACAGCACACCCAATGCCTATTTCCTTACAATTTGCACCCAAGGCAGAAGAAATCTCTTCTGGACGAACGTAGGGGCGATCATTGATCTCCCGCAGAATGTACCATTAAATGATCTGGGCGTGATCGTCAAAAGAAGTGTTGAGGAAATACCAATGCATTATCCGGCGATCACAGTAGATCATTTTGTTGTTATGCCCAATCACATTCATTTGTTGCTGCAGATCAACACGGATAACGACGGGCGATCAATGATCGCCCCTACAATATCCACTGTAATCAAGCAGTTGAAGGGCGTTGTTTCTAAGCAGGTGGGACTTGCTATTTGGCAAAAAGGTTTTTATGACCATGTGATCCGCAATGAGGATGACTATTTGCAAGTGTGGAATTATATTGAGGGGAATCCGGGTAAATGGTTGGAAGATAAACTATTTGTGCCTGAATATTAAATTACTGACTTGAGGTTCAAACTATGAAAAATAAACTGCTTTTAACATTACCGATTGCTGTTATTTTGTGCGCAGCGCTGGTTGCCTGCGGAAACAATACTAACGAAACAGAACCGGAAACCACAGGTACAACCCATACTACCTCTGATTGGTTGGACATAGAGGAGGAGACTGGTGAGACACTTCCTAATATTGAAAATCTGACATTTACTGAATTTAACAACATGCCTGCTGAGCAGCAACAGGAAGTAATGAATACATTCGAAACAACAGATGCGTTTTTTGAGTGGTATAATGAAAAGGTTCAGGATTATCAAGAATATGTAGAACAGCAGAAAAATCCTACAGAAGAAACTACCAATAATGAAACAACCGAAACTACTGTCCCTAATGTTAGCGTGTCATCATCTGATAAGATTACCTATATGGATTATCACAGCATGTCCGCTGATGAGCAGCTTGCATTTATTAAGTCGTTTAAGATACAAAAAGATTTTGTGGCTTGGTATAATGCAGCAAAGCAGGAATACAACGATTCTTTAATTGAACTTGATGGCTCTACACCGATTGATATAGGCGAGATTATCGGTAGTACAGAGCCGGGGGATTAGTTTCTTCGTTATATACATGACGTGGTATTTGAAGTGTTTGTACGATAAATCTTGCTAATTTGATATTATAATAAGATCCATCTGGCTACGAAAGTCAGATGGATCTTATTGTATTAGAACACCGCCGTCAGGTGGCGTTGATTAAGCATATATTGAGAATTGTTGGATTTATATCAACGATAGCGATATACAGTATAGTTCCTAGTTGGATGAATTGCGATTTTTAAGGTATCTCTGCGAACTATTGTCCAGTTGTTGCGTTTATCTAAAATATGTCTATGTACGTCGTTGCAATAATATAGAATTAATTGATGATCGACACAGCTTTCTATTAATTCAATAAATGTCTTAAGAACTGAGGCATTAAAAGGGTTAAATAAATAGATCGCCGTTGCCCCCTTGATTACTTCCTTATAATTTCTAAAATCGCCAGCAAGAATACGAATATTAGTACAATTTGCTGCCCGAGAAGATGCTGTTGTAGCAACATCTGGATCTAATTCGATACCAATTAGCTCTCCACAGAATTTCTTAGAGTGCAGATATGTGAGAACGCGACCCTCACCGCAACCAACATCAACAAATACTTCGTTACCCTTTAGTGGATAGGATTTGAAAATCTTATCCAACCAAATATAGTTTGTACTTTCGGTTGTATACGCACCTTTGTCTCTATATCGGCTAGCTTTTATCTTATCTGCAGAAATACCACCGTATCTGCGATCCTCGATTTGCGCTCGGATTCGATATAAAGATAATAAAATTCTAATGTATACCTTTTTCGCAATAAGTTTGAATTGTCGATTTTTAATCAGTTCAATGAATGTTTTTATTTTTCGCATATGAAACCTCTAAATATATTTTTATTTCATTGCATTCTCTATGGCAGCTTTCAGTTCTTCATATGTCAGGGAAGAAACGAAGACCTCTGTGATGACGCCGGTTTCGTCCAGGACGATGGTATAGGGGTAAGCGCCTCTGCCACCCAGGGCGGTATAATAATCGCCGTTAAAGCCTTCACCGCTGTCCCAGGAGAACACCAGCGGGCTGTCGGGATAGTACTGCGCAATGTAATTGGGAGCTGTCTCGCTGGACAGGGCAGAATGGACAGCAATCACGGTAACTTCATCACCGTATTCCTTTGCTACCTGCTCAAAGTAGGGTAGCTCAGCCACACAGGGTGTGCACCATGTGCCCCAGAAGTTGATTACAGTAACTTTTCCGGTTGCGGTAGGATCGATGGTCTCACCGGAATCACCATTTGCAGTAACAACAGGCAAATCGGTATTGTAACACAGATCGCCTACTGTATTGCCGCGGTCTGCAGCAATGATGCCAGGATCCGGATTTGTTTGATCCGGCTGAACCCAATAATAAGCAATGGCACCAACCAGCAGCGCAGCCATGAAAATGGCTACAAGACTGCGAGTTATTTTTTTCGCTTTTTTCAGTTTATCCTCAGAGCCCTCATTGGCTTTTAAGCTGATCTTGGGACCTTTCCAAACAATTGCATTGGTAGGACATACACCGGCACATTCGCCGCAGCTAATACACTCCTGATCGCCAACCTTCTTAATATCTACCTTACAATGGCTTACGCACAGACCGCAATTCACACACTTGCTATCCTCAACCTTAATACCGAAGAAAGAAAGCTTATTAAACAGTCCGTACAGCGCGCCAAGGGGGCAGATAAACCGGCAGAACAGCCGAAAAATGAACACGCTACCAACCAGTATGCTGACCATCAGCATGAATTTCCATGTGAACAGAGGCCCAAGCATGGAGAAATAGCTTTCGTTGACTGCATTACTCAGCAAACCGATGCCGCCTTCTAATGTGCCTGCCGGGCATATGTATTTGCAGAAGGTGGGCAGGGGAGTATCCCGGAATGCATACATAATGGGAACAATGAGAACAAAGAACACCAGAATTACATACTTGAAGTAGGAGAGAATCCGGGTTACCGGATTCTTTTTCATTTTCGGGGTCTTGATCTTATAGATCAGCTCCTGAACAAGACCGAAAGGGCATAGCCAGCCACAGATCATTCTGCCGAACATCAAACTGTACAGCAGCAAAATACCGCATACATAATAAATAGTAGAATGGTCGGCACTAAAAGATCCTTGCAGAGATCCAAGGGGGCAAGCACCCACAGCACCGGGGCAGGAGTAGCAGTTAATACCGGGAACACACATCTTTTTGGTGTTGCCCTGATAGATGTTACCAGTAATGAAACCCTTTAGGTTTGCATTGAACAGCAGCGCAAAATATAGCTGCATGATCTTGCGCTTGGACGGGATCAAATTCTTTAATTTCTCTTTCATTGCTATCACCCCAATCCAACACATTCCGTGCAGATATTTACTGCTTTGGTAAGCACATCAACAGTACCTCCGGTGAAGAAACCGAATAAGACCAATGCAACAGCAACGCCAAGTAAAGCCCAGCGAACAACGCCGCCATAAGTCTTCTTTTCCACCACAGGAACTTCTTTTTCGCAAGGTGCAATCTGTTTTACCAGTTCGATTTCCTTTTGCAAGCTTGCCTTGCTAAAGTAGGCAGAGAAAACGCTGTAGCCAAAGGGAATTGCCAAGCAAGCAAACATAATGATAGATCCCCTTGCCATAGAACCGCTAATATCATCAGAAGGGAAGTTGCCGGGATTTACGGCGTACACAAGAAAAACCGCGCTACCAAACATCAGAAGACCGAGGCTGATCCATCTATGGAGTTTGCGAAGCTTCTGTTCTTTGTAAATTGCGTTCAGAAGGGAAGGGCCACAGTATGTAACATCCCGCTTTTCCCAAAGCTTGCGAAGGATCATGGCATAATCCTTTTGACCCGCTTTCTTTTTCTGCACAGGAAAGATAAAATCCAGAATCAGGCTGCCGACGCTTAATGCCAGAGCAATATAAACGATCACAGCAATTTCAGAAAAAGCTGCAGCCACCGCTTCCGGATTGAAGGGACGATCCCCGGATTGATAGATTTGGACACAGCCGCTAATCAGGCACAGACCAGCCGCAATTAGAAAAGCGCTGAGCACAATGCCATAAATCAGTCGTACAAGCTTGTTTTTTGCCATAAATTCTCCTCCAGAGAGATAAAATGTTGCATATAGTATACCACAGCAGACCGGGAAAGTAAATGCCGGAATCCATACTTTCGGGTATATCAAATAACCAAAAATGAATGTCCACCAGAGATGGACTAATTTACTGTTTTGTACTTATTTCACTAAAAACGCCTTCGATCGGAGAAAAAACCTTGCAATTTAACAGTTTATCAGGTATTATATTCTGAGCTATGTATGCTTAAAAATAAGTGTGAAATTTGTATGAAAGGCGAATTTAGATGAAAAAGAACAAATGGATTCATTTCACCCGTTCGGCTTTGGTTCTGGCGCTGGCGGCCGTGATCCTGGTCTGTGCACTCTATGTGCCCCAGGCTCGCGCAACAGGCTATCAGGCGTCTTATATTGAGGCGATGAACCAAGCCCTTAATGTAAATTATAAGGACTATCTGAACAGCGATGTTGTATATCAGCTGCCGGATGGTGTCGGAGATGATGAGCAGATTTCTGTAATCATTGCGCTGGATATGATGGATATCATGTCTGCCTATGAATATACAGATAAGTCTGTGGACTTCACCGAGTATGCGCTCTATAGCGACGATGCTGTAAAGATTGAAGCTGACATTGCAGAGCGGAAAACTGAGATTTTGTCCAAGCTGGACGAGCTGGGTGTAGACTATACAACCGGCAAGGAATATTCTACTTTGCTCAGTGGTTTTGAAGTCCTTGTGAAGGCTGGCGACTTTGCTACTACTTGCTCTGCTTTGAATAAGGGCGAGAATGCCATTATCAGTGAGGTCTATCAGGCTGCTTCTACTGAACTGGTTGAGAATACTGTTAATGTGTATGATACAGGTATTTTCAACAGCAGCGAGTCCGGCTATGATGGATCCGGCATGGTTGTAGCAGTTCTGGATACAGGTCTTGATTCTAATCATACTGCATTCTCTGTTGATAACTTTACTTCCGAAAATCTGGGTCTGACCTATGATGATGTTGCAGCAGTGATCAGCAAGACCAAGGCGAACACCCTTTCCGGCGGTCTGACTGTTGATGATGTCTATGTGAATGCAAAGGTGCCGTTTGCTTATGACTATGCTGACAGCGATTCCGACGCCTACTCCACTCACAATAACCATGGTACCCATGTTTCCGGTGTTATTGTCGGTAAGGACGATGTCATTACCGGTGTTGCACCCAACGCACAGGTCGTTGCTATGAAGGTGTTCTCTGATGTGGTGGACACGGCAATGAGCTCCTGGATTTTGGATGCTTTGGAAGACTGTGTGATTTTGGGCGTAGATGCCATTAACATGTCTTTGGGTACAGCTGCCGGCTTTAGCCGCGAATCTGACGAAGAGCTGGTCTATGGTGTTTATGAGAAGATCCGCAATGCAGGCATCAGCCTGATCGTTGCAGCTTCCAACAGCTATTCTTCCGCTTACGGTTCTGATGCCAACGGTAATTTGGGTCTGACTTCAAACCCCGATACCGGTACAGTCGGTTCTCCCGGTACATATCCCGGTACAATTTCTGTTGCATCCATCAGCGGTAAGAAGACACCTTACCTGATGTTCAATAAGTCTATCATCTATTTCGACGAAGCAAATGACGGCGCAGCAAAAGAGCTGAACTTCTTTGAAACCCTTTTGGGCGACGAATCCTCCAAGACATACGAATATGTTACGATCCCCGGTGTTGGCAGAACTGCTGACTATACCGGTTTGGATGTAAACGGTAAGATCGCGCTGGTGCGCCGTGGCGACAATACCTTTGAAGAAAAGGCCATGATTGCCCAGGCACAGGGCGCTGCCGGTATTATTATCTATAATAATGTATCCGGTGAAGTAAAAATGAATGTAGGCGATGCCACATTGGCAGTTTGCTCTGTTTCTCAGAGCGATGGCGAAATGATGGCTGAGCAGGGAAGTGGTAAGCTGAACATCAAGAAGGATCAGACCTCTGGCCCCTTCATTTCTGACTTCTCTTCCTGGGGTCCTACTCCCGATTTGAAGATCAAGCCTGAAATTACTGCTCACGGCGGTAATATCTATTCTTCCGTTACAGGCGGCGGTTATGACTACCTATCCGGTACTTCCATGGCTTGTCCCAACCTGGCAGGCGTTGTGCTGCTGATGCGTCAGTATGTTGTGGAGAATTTCCCTGACATCGCAAACGACAATGTTGCCGTCAATAAGATGGTCAACAAGCTGATGATGTCCACAGCGGATATTATCATGAATACCAACGGTCAGCCCTATGCGATCAGAAAGCAGGGCGCAGGCTTAGCTAATTTGGCATCCTCTTTGGCGACTACCGCCTATATCACCACCTATGATTCAGACGGCAACGCCATGGACACCACAAAGCTGGAGCTGGGCGATGATCCGGATAAGACCGGCGTTTATGAGATGAAGTTCACCGTTACCAACTTTGGCAGCAAGAATGTATCTTATAATGTTGGCGCTTATGTGATGACCGAAGGCGTCAGCGATACAAAGACCAATGCCGGTGAAACAACCGTTACAGAAGAGGCTTATATTCTGGACGGCGCATCTGTGAATGTTACAGCTGCGGATTCCGATTCCGGTTCTCTGAAGAACAATAAGCTGACTGTTAAGGCAGGCGGCAGCGTAGATGTTACTGTTACGGTAACACTTACCGATGCAAATAAGGAATACCTGAACAAGTCCTTTGCCAACGGTATGTATGTAGAAGGCTTTGTAACCTTGGACGCTGTAAAGGGTACAGATATCGACCTGAATGTGCCTTATTTGGCTTTCTATGGCGACTGGACCCGGGCTCCTTTGTTTGACCTGACCTACTATCAGACAAATGCTGACGAACTGGATAAGGGTCTGGATGAAGAAGATAAGCTGAAGGCAGATGCCTATGCAACTCGTTTGGTGGGCGGCATGGAGCAGGACTATGTCAGCTATCTCGGCTCTTATTACTTCCTGCAGGATCCTGAGGATATGGTTATCTCTGCTACGGAGGACTATATTGCTCTGTCCAATCAGGAAGGCACCGTACACTCCCTGCGCTTTATGTGGACCGGTATGCTCAGAAATGCAGCAACGGTCAAGGTTGTGATCACGGACGACACCACCGGTGAAGTGGTGTTTGAAGTGGAAGATGTTGATGTGCGTAAGTCCTATGGCGATGGCGGCTCTATCTACCCTGCGAATGTGGAGATCGAGTTCGACACCATGGAATACAACTTCGCCAACAACAGCAAGTTTACAGTATCTATTACCGGCTTGCTGGACTACGGCGACGGCGGTGAAGCAACCAACGAGGTCAACACCTACACCTTCCCCCTGACGATCGATTTTGAAGCACCTACCGTTACAGATGTTGAGTACTACTATGAGTACGATAAGACACTTAAGAAGAACCGTCTGTATGCCAAGGCTGCTATTTATGATAATCACTATGCAATGTCTGCACAGTTGGGCGTTGTAGTTATGGGTAAGGACGAAAACGATAATGCCGCTCCCGAGATGAAGGCATTTGAGCAGTACATGACTCCTGTGTATTCTCAGGAAAACAGTACTACCTATGTAACCTTCGAACTGACGGACTACATCTATAATATTAAGGAAAACTCCTATAGCGGAAACAGCTTTGTTATCACCGCATATGACTATGCGCTGAACTATGCAACTTATGAGATCGGTCTGCCAAGCGAGTATGTAGATTTCTACTTTGACGGCTTGGATGATGGCCTGACCTTGAGCGTAAATGAGGTGTTCTCCCTGGAGCCTGCTGTCTATCCGGAAAGTGCATGGACAGAATTGCTGGAGTTTACTTCCTCTAAGAACAGCGTTGTTCGTGTTGTGAACAACAAGCTGGTTGCAGTATCCGACGGCAAGGCAGTTGTGAAGGTTCGCGACCCCGCAACCAATAAGAGCCTGACCTTTACGGTCAATGTTCTTGGTGAGGGAGACGAAGGCTTCCGCCGATTCGATAAGCCTGTTGCAGATGTCTTTACACTCACTGGCTATACCACGCAGAAGGCGTTCTTTATGCTGGCCAGCGAGGATAAGAAGCTGGGCGATACCGGTGATTCCCGGTTCTTTGAGGGTAACTTCAATCTGGAAATGTATCCGTCTGAGTCTGTTCTGCTGAACTATGATCTGGACGCATACTTCCCCAATGATACAACTGTGTCCTTTGAAACCAGTAATGAAAATATCGTCAAAATCGACGGCAACGGCATTGTTACAGCTGTGGCAGAGGGTTATGCTTCTGTAACTGTTAAGGTTTTGATGGACGGCAAGAGCACCTATTACTCTGAGTCCGTTTCTATTGAAGTTAAGGATCCCTACGTGTCTACGGCTGCGTCCTTGACCCATTACTACGGTAATGGCGGTGTGGTCATGATTCCCACCGACCTGTCCCTCAGAGAGATCGGAAACTTTGCGTTCTCCAACTTTGACTATGTTCCCAAGACCGAGGAAGAGTTGGCATTTGACGACAGAGAGACAACCAAGCAGTGGTACATCGGTGAATCCACCATTACAAAGGTGGTTATTCCCGAGGGCGTTGAGAAGATCGGTGCATATGCCTTTGCAAACCTGACTGCTTTGGAAGAAATTGTCCTGCCGTCCACCTTGCAGGCAATCGAGTACGGCGCATTCTACGGCTGTACCGCCTTGCAGAAGATTACCTTCAGCGGTGAGAACAACCTACAGATCATTAACCAGCATGCATTTGAGATGTGCGACCTGAAGGATACGGTGGATCTGTCTGCAATCTGCGTTGTTTCTGACTACGCCTTTGCGGGCAATAAGAATCTGAAGGAAGTCATTACTGCCGACAGCCTGCTGTCTATTGGTCAGTACGCATTTGCCGGATGTGAGAAGCTGGAGACTGTAACGATCACAGCTTCCAAGGTGAAGTACGGTGCATACGCCTTCACCGGTTGTGATGGTATTAAGTCCTTCTATGTAAACGCAGCAGTTCTGCCTGAGGGTATGTTCTACGAATGTGAGAACATGAAGAGCATTACCATCGGTAAGGATGTCAATTATATTGGCGCATTTGCATTCCGGGATACGAAGATTTCTGAGTATATCGTGGAAGAGGGCAATGGTGCCTATAAGGTTCAGTCTAAGGACTACATTCTGTCCGCTGATGGAAAGACTCTGATTGCAGTTGCACCTACCAAGTCCGGCACATTCAATGCTAAGGACATGGATGGTGCTGAGGTTACAGCCATCGGTAACGGTGCATTCTCTCACAATATTGAAATTCAGAAGGTAGAGCTGCCCGATGTAACCGTGCTGGGCAACTATGCGTTCGGTTCTTCTGAGAGTCTGGAAACAGTAATTCTCGGCGACCTGACAAAGATCGGTGAGTATGCCTACTTTGAGACATCTATTACGGAGCTGCCCAAGTTTACTGCAGAAACCGAGATTGGCAAGTATGCTTTCTCCTTCACGGATATTACATCTGTAACCATTCCCGATAATATGAAGATCAGTGAAGGTGTCTTTAGTGAGTGCATGAGCCTGCAAACGGTTGTGATCGGCAATGATGTTGAGATTGGCGATTATGCATTTACCACCAATAAGGACAATGCATTTAAGGTCATTCCTTACTTGGATACCGAGTACTATTGCTACGAATTCAATACGGCACTGACCTCCTTGACCATTGGTAATAACGCAGTGATCGGTGAAAATGCATTCTCCTATGCTGCAGGTCTGGAAAGTGTAACGCTGGGTGAAAATGCAAAAATCGGAAGAATGGCATTCTACAACACCGTTAAGCTGAAGACCATCGACCTGAGCAAGGCACAGTCCATTGGTGATTATGCATTCTCCGGCGATGTGTACATGGTTTGCCTGGATACAGCGATGTCTTACGGCGCAGTTTCCAGCGAAGGCTACTATATCTACAGCTACTATGCTCCCATGCTGGAGGTTGCAGACCTGTCTGCATCTGCCTCTGTTGGTGAGTATGCATTTGCATACTGTAAGCAGCTCAAGCAGGTGAAGCTGGGTGATGCCATTACAGAAATCCCCACCTATGCCTTCACCGGTTGTGATAGCCTGACAGATATCAACCTGTCTAAGATCGTAACCATTGGCGATTATGCCTTCTCCGAGAGCGTAGCTTTGGAAAATGTAAACTTGTCTGCTGCCGAGACCATTGGTGAGTACGCCTTTGTTAACGGCAAGGCATTGGCAAATGTTGTTTTGAATCCCAACGGCTGTGAGCTGGCAGAGGGCGCATTCTGTTACAACGAGTGCCTGACCAATGTTGAAAACCTGAACACAGTTACTAAGATTGGCGACTATGCATTTGCATACTCTGCCATTACAAACGCAGATCTGTCCGGCGCTATTTCCATTGGCAACCTAGCATTTATGAAGGAGAATAAGACTCCCTTCACCGTAACCCTGGGAAGTGCTCTGGAGACCATTGGCGATAACCCCTTCGCAATGTGCGAAATCGCACCCTTTGGTTTGAATGCTGATATTGAGTTCAACGGCAACGTTTATGGCAATGTGAATAACAACTACGCCATCAGCGATGCTGTTCAGGTCATTGACGGTAGCCTGTACTGCAAGGTTCCCAACGGCTTGGAGCTGATTACCTACGCAGGCATCGACCACAGCAATGTCCATTTGGCTGAGGACACCGTCCGCATCACAGCTATGGCATTTGCCGGTACCGATGTGCAGATGGTTACCATGCCTTACTACACCACATCCATTGGACACAAGGCATTCTTCGGCTGTAACAAGCTGCATACCGTTGTGTTCGGCAGTCAGACAGCTCCCATTTTGGAGGAGGAGTTTGATCCTGCCTACTACGACTCTTTGGCGCACATTCCCGGCTCCGGCGATTATGGCACCTACACCGATTACGACGGCAACGAGGTCCAGATTGAGAGCATGAATCTGCTGCCTTACTTTATGTGGAATTCCACCGGCGGTATGTACTCCAATGTTTTCTACGGTGCAAACTTTGTGGATTATGTTGGCTATGTAGGCGATAAGCTGACCATGGTAAGACCTGCAAACGGTGTGAATTACGACTCCTATATTTACGGCTGCTACTTCGACATGGTAATCGATGGCGAAAGAGCACCGGATAAGACGACTCTGGCAGCGATTGCTGCAATTAAGGCAATTCCCTCCGGCGTTACTTATGAAAATAAGGCGCTGGTTGAGGTTGCCCGTGCTGCTTACGATAAGGTAGCTACCCATGAGCAGAAGGCGCTGGTTTTGAACTATTCTGATCTGGTTTCCGCAGAACAGAGAATTCAGGCACTGGCACCTACAACACAGGAACCTGTGGATGAAACTCCGGCAACCGACTCCGGTAATGGCGGTGGATGGGTTGCTGCGATCGTGGTTGTTTGTGCAATCCTTGCCGGCGGCGCAGTATTCTTTGTTGTGAAGAAAAAGACTGCAAAACCTGAAGCAGAAGAAGTTCTGACAGAGCCGACAGGCACTGTGGAAACCGAATCTGAGGAAGTTCAGGAAGAAGAGGTTGAGGAGCTTGCAGAGCCTCAACAGGAAGAAACATCTGAAGAGTAAGGGCTAAACAGGGAAGGGTAGTGCTGCCATCAGCACTACCCACCCTGACCCCAAAGATGAAGGATGCGGAAATTATGAATTTGAAACGAAAAGCAATATGGTCTGCCGTTGTGCTTTTGCTCTTATGCCTGTTTGCGGCTGGTTGCGGTAAGGCGGATACGCCCTATCAGATCAATGACGCACAGAACTATACCCTTAGTGTAAAGTACGATGCAAACGGCGGCACATTTACGACCAACACCTCTGTGATCGTTGACTCCTACGATCTTTCTAAGGTCGCAAAGGACAGTAGCGGCATGGCACAGATCGCCCTGCTTTCTCCTGACGACACAGCAAGAGGAAACAATGCCTTTACTGCCACCAAAAACGGCTATTTCCTGGCTGGTTGGTATACCCAGCGAAACGAGAACGGCACTGACAGTAACGGCAACACATTGTATACTTATTCCGGAAAATGGGACTTTGCAGCGGATCGCCTGCGTGTGGATCCCCAAAAGACCTATACTTCCGTCCAGCCGGAGATCACGCTGTATGCAGCCTGGATTCCGGTGTTCCAAATCGAATATTATGCACTGGATTCCGGTGAGCTTTTGAATACAGTAAGCTACAACCCTGTTCAGTCTGACGAGATCATGCTGCCCCAGTGGAATGAATCTACCGGAAAGCTGGATATGAACGATGTTCCCGCAAGAGAGAACTATACCTTTACAGGTATGTATTTGGATAAAGAGGGAACGCAGGCCGTTGCAGATAAGACCATTACCCATACCGGCGTAATCGATTATGAAACAGCTTCTGCTGAGAATACTACCATGAAGCTGTATACAGATTGGACAGCAGGTGAGTGGTATCACATTTACACGGTTGATCAGTTTCTGAGCAATGCAAGTCTCAATGGCAGCTATGTGATCCATGCAGACCTTGACTTTGCCGGCAAAATTTGGCCTACAGTTATGATGTACGGTACTTTTACCGGCGAGATTCAGGGCAACGGACATACACTTAGCAACATTTCCGTTGAGCAGACCAATAACTCCAAGCTGAATGCAGGCTTGTTTGGACAGCTTTCTGAAACTGCAATGATTTCTGACCTGACCATTCAGAATGCTACATTCACGGTTAAGTCCGGCACCCGCATGGCGGGTACTGCCTATGGACTTTTAGCAGGTGTAATTGCAGATAATGTAGACCTGTCCGGTTTGCACATTCTGAGCAGTACTCTGCGAATCGATTCCGGCTGCTATTTCGGCACAGACGATTACTCTATTGGCTTGGTTTGCGGTATGGGCAATGCCCAGCCTGCAACTGCCCAAATCAGTTGTGTTGCCTCTGGCAACAATGCGGAAAAGGTCCAAATTTCGGTAACTGATGGAACCGTAACGGTTGCATTTACCGATTGAGATAGTAAATTAATTTAAGGAGCGATATCATGAACAAGAAAATTATTTCCTTGATCCTGTGCGTTGCCATGTGTGTAGGTATGGTCTCCATGCTGGCTGGTTGCGGTAGAAATGCAGATGCATTTGTTATCATGACCGAAAACCTGGACGGCCTGTTCAATCCCTTCTTCTACACCTCTGCAAATGATGGCACAATTGTTAGCATGACACAGATCAGCATGTTGGGTGCTGACTATGTGAACAACGAGGTCGTTGTTGCTTATGGCGAGAACGAAGCCGTGGTGGTTAAGGATTACGACATTAAGGAAAATGACGACGACACCACTACCTATACCTTCGTTTTGAAGAACGGCATTCAGTTCTCCGACGGTCAGCCCTTGACCATGGAAGACGTTCTGTTTAACTACTATGTGTACCTGGACCCTGTGTACACCGGCTCCAACACGCTGTACTCCACGGATATTGTTGGCCTTGCTGAGTACCGTACCCAGACCCAGGGTTCTTCTTCTGACGACAGCAACGAGCTGATTTCTTCTCAGGCTTCCACCAGAGCACAGAACAGAATTCAGGAACTGGTTGCGCTGTTTAACACCGAGAAGAAGGCATCTTCCACCAACGAAGTTAGCTACGATAAGATGGTTGCTGCCATTAAGGCCGCCAGCGTCAGCTCCGGCTACAAGGATGCAATTTCCAATAACCCTGATGAAATCACCAATGCACAGCTGCTGGCAGACTATGAGTATGCCCTGAAGCTGTTCAAAGAGGAACTGGGCACTGACTATGTAAGCGCTCAGGAATCCTACACCGATGCTCCCTACGATAAGTACGAGGAGTTTAAGGACGAGATCTTCTGCTTTATGTACACCGAAGGCTATGTGGAAGTGAAGTATGCAGAGGGTGCAGACGGCAAGATTGACCGCACTACCATCGAGTCTTTGAAGCCGCAGTATCCTTCCACCATTAAGACCAAGGATGAGGCAATCAACTACATCTACAACGATAAGATTTCCACCCAGCTGGACATTGTTCTGCAGTACTGGGCAACCGGCACGACCTTGATGACGGAATTCACCGCTAAGGCCAAGGAAGTTATCCTCCACGAGAATGTATCCGACGACGGTTCTTTGGCGGTTGAGAACATCTCCGGTCTGGTTTCCTTGGGCCACACCGAAGCTGCCGGTTCTACCATCACTGTAAACGGCACAGAATACAAGGTTGCTTCTTCTCATAATGCTGACGGTACAGTTGCAGCAGAAAATGAGTACGATGTTCTGCAGGTTACCATTAATGGCGTTGACCCAAAGGCTATTTGGAACTTTGCCATTACCATTGCACCTCAGCACTACTACGGTGAGGGCAGCAAGGTTGGCGTAGACATTGCGAACAACAAGTTTGGCGTTGAGTATGCAAGCTACGGCTTCATGACCGATATTGTTCAGTCCACCAGAAACATCAAGATCCCCATGGGCGCCGGTTCCTACAAGGCCACCGACAGCCAAAATAGCGATACACCCACCGAAAGCTCCTTCTACACTAACAATGTTGTCTACTTCAAGGCAAATGAGAACTTCAACACCGTTGGCGCAGAGCTGGAGAATGCAAAGATCGGCAAGATCCGCTATCAGGTCGTTAGCTCCAACAACGCCATTGCTGCATTGGAGAACGGCACTGTTCACTACATTTCCCCCGCAATGACCACCAAGAACTATGAGGACCTGGAGAAGCTGTCCGGCAAGGGCATCATTCCTCTGCACACGGATCAGCTGGGCTACGGCTATATCGGTATTAACTCCTCGAAGGTTACTGACCTGAACCTGCGTAAGGCAATCATGTGTGCAATGAACACATCCCTGGCATTGGACTACTACCGCGCCGGTACTGCACAGCAGGTTTATTGGAACATGTCCACCGTCAGCTGGGCATACCCCAAGGGCGATGCTGCAACCGACAACGGTCATGACTATCCCCAGATGGGTAACTGGAGCGACGATATTGCCAAGGCTAACATTGAGAAGTATATGCAACTGGCAGGTGTCAGCGCTGGCGACAGCGAGCTGAAGGTTACCTTCACCATCGCAGGCTCCAGCCTGCAGGATCACCCCACCTATAAGGTGTTCCGCGATGCTGCTATCCTGCTGAATGATCTGGGTTGGGAAGTAGAGGTCGTTTGCGACTCTCAGGCTCTGACCAAGATCAACACCGGTTCTCTACAGGTTTGGGCTGCTGCTTGGTCTTCTGCACTTGACCCGGATATGTATCAGGTTTACCACAAGGATTCCTCCGCAACCAGCACCCTGGCTTGGGGTTATAACTACCTGAAGAACAGCGGCTCTGCTGAGGAGCTGAACATCCTCGATGACTTGAGCGACCTGATTGACGAGGCTCGTTCCACCAACGATCAGGCAACCCGCGCAAGCCTGTATAAGGACTGCATGGGCTTGATCCTGGATCTGGCTATTGAGCTGCCTGTCTATCAGCGTGAGGTTCTGTACGCATACAACTCCAAGGTGATTTCTGCTGACAGCATCGATTCCGATGTGAACCCCTATTCCAGCCCCTTGGATCGTATTTGGGAAGTTGAATTTGCTAACTAAACCCGGAGTGGATTATGTTTAAATATATCGTAAAGAGAATTGCATATTCGATCTTGATCCTGCTGGGTGTATCACTGATCATTTATTTTCTCATCCGGCTGATGCCCGTTGATTTTATCCAGGATAAAATCAACGCCATCAACCAGGGTGGTGCAACGGTCAGTGAGGAAACTGTGCAGGCCATGTATGAGATGTATGGCTTAGGCGACAATAGCTTTAGCGGAATTCTGCGGGGCTATTTCAGTTGGCTGGGTGCGTTGGCACAGGGCGATCTGGGTACTAGCTTTGTCTACGGTATTCCCGTGGCACGGGTTATTGTAGAGCATATGGGTATCTCCTTCGCTGTTGCCCTGATCGCAACGATCCTGGAATTCATGATCGCGATCCCCTTGGGTATTACCGCGGCGACTCACCAGTACAGCCTGAGAGACTATATCGTAACCATTCTGGTTATGATTGGTATTTCTCTGCCGTCCTTCTTCTTTGGACAGATGCTCAAGAACCTGCTGGCTTATAAGCTGGGCTGGTTCCCGGTGTCGGGCCTGATCAATTCCACTGTTTCTCAGTCAGGCATCCAGCTTTTGCTGGATCAGATGCACCATATGTTCATTCCGATTTTGACAATCGTGATCTTGAGCATTGGCGCAAGAATGAGAATGACCAGAACCAATATGCTGGAAGTTCTGAACTCCGACTACATCCGTACTGCCCGGGCAAAGGGTTTGAAGGAAAGTGTTGTTATCAACAAGCATGCCTTCCGCAACACCCTGATCCCCCTGGTTACAACGATGGCAGGCTTGCTGCCCAGCCTTTTCTCCGGTGCGATCATCACAGAACAGGTATTCGACCTGCCCGGTATCGGTAATATCGCGCTGGACGCCATGAACCGTGGTGATATCCCCTTTATTATGGGCTATAACATGTTCCTGGCACTACTTAGCGTTCTGGGCGTGCTCCTTGCTGACTTGATGTACGGCTTGGTAGATCCCAGAGTAAAACTTGAGTGAGGAGGCAGAGTATGGAAGAGCTTGAAAATAAGATGGAAAAAGCTGCGGATACTGAAACGCCTCTTGACAAAAATGTACGCCTGATGTCTCCCACCCGTATGGTGGTGCGCCGTTTCTTCCGCTCTAAGCTGAGTATTATCGGCCTGATCATGGTTATCAGCCTGTTTCTGTTCAGCTTTGTAGGTCCTTTGGTCTATACCCAATGGGGTGAGATCGAATTGGACGAAAGCGGTAAGACAGAATACGCTACTTCGGTAACAACCTACACTGCAGACGGTGTTGAATATACCGTGCATCAAACAACGGAGAAGTACTTAAAGGATAATTTCTTGGAAAGTCCTTCTGCTCGGCACCTGTTGGGTACAGATAAGCAGGGCTATGATGTGTTTGTCCGTCTTATGTACGGCGGACGGATATCTCTGATCGTCAGCTTTATCGCGGTGTTCCTGATTACCATTTTAGGTGTGGTGCTCGGTGGTATTGCCGGCTACTTCGGCGGTGCAATCGATAACATTATCATGCGTATATGTGATGTGCTCATGTGTCTGCCCGGTATTCCGATTTTGCTGATTATCAGTACGATTTTGGACGCATCTGACATTGATGCAAAGTATAGAATCTATTTGCTGATGATCTATCTGACTTTTATTTCCTGGACCGGCACTGCCCGTTTGGTAAGAGGTCAGATCCTGTCCCTGCGTGAGCAGGAGTACATGGTGGCAGCAGAGGCAATGGGTTATTCCACATTCCGCAAAATCTTTAAGCACCTGGTCCCCAATGTTATGCCCCAGCTTATCGTTCAGATGACCCTAAGCCTGGGCAGCATGATCCTGTATGAGGCAACCCTGTCCTACCTGAATTTGGGCGTTAAGGCACCTTATGCAGCTTGGGGTACTATGATCAATATCATTTCCTCAGATATGGATATTCTTCAGAACCATTGGTATGTTTGGGTTCCTGCCGGTATCTGTATCGTGATTGCTGTGCTTGGTTTCAACTTTGTGGGCGACGGTCTGCGTGATGCCCTCGACCCGAAGGGAAGGAGATAAGCCATGAGCGAAACAAAGAAAACAAAGGGTTATCTCACCGGCAAAGAGATCCGTGCCATTACAAAAGCAAACAACAAGGAAATGAAGCGCCTGGAGGCATATAAGAACCGCCATGCAGAGGAGTCTGAATTTTTAACTGAAATGAAAGACCCTGCAAACATTTTGGAAATCGATGACCTGCACACCTTCTTCTTCACAGAACAAGGTGTTGTGAAGGCAGTTAACGGTGTTTCCTATAATGTTCCCAGAAATGCGGTTGTAGGTGTTGTGGGAGAATCCGGTTGCGGTAAGTCTGTTACCAGTATGTCCGTTATGCGTCTGATCCAAGGCCCCACAGGACAGATCACAGAGGGTTCTATCCGCTTTAATGCCTATGATTATAAGCGCAATGAAAAAGGTGAGCCGATCCCTGTAGAGGGGGAGGAAGGCAAGTTCCAAATGGAAGAGAAGATCTACGATATTGCCAAAATGCCGATCAATGAGATCCATAGAATCCGCGGCAAGCAGATCGCAATGATCTTCCAGGAGCCTATGACATCACTGAATCCTATTTTCACCATTGGTGAGCAGCTGGACGAGGTTACATTGATCCATGTGCCCGGTGCAACCAAAGAAATGGCAAAGGCCAAATCCGAGGAAATGCTCCGGCTGGTGGGTATCATTCCGGAGAACGTCTACAAGGCATTTCCCCATGAGCTGTCCGGCGGTATGCGTCAGCGTGTTATGATCGCTATGGCATTGGCTGCTGAGCCTCGTTTGATTATTGCAGATGAACCTACAACTGCTTTGGATGTTACCATTCAGGCACAGATTTTGGATCTTCTGCAGGATATTAAGAAGAAGATCGACGGCTCTATTCTGCTGATTACCCACGATTTGGGCGTTATTGCAGAAATGGCGGACTATGTGGTTGTTATGTACGCCGGCAAGGTAATTGAAAAGGGTACTGTGTATGAGATCTTCCAGGATCCCAAGCATCCCTATACCATTGGCTTGCAGAAGTCCAAGCCCACAATGACCTTGGACGACAGCACCGAGCTGTATAACATTCCCGGCAATGTTCCGAACCCTATCAATATGCCGGAGCATTGCTACTTTAAGGAAAGATGTGCAAAATGTACGGGCAAGTGCTCCGGCGAATATCCGGGCATGATCCAGATCAGCCCCACACACTTTGTAGCTTGCCACTTATACGACGAGGAGAAGAAAAATGGCTGAAGAAAAAGTATTGAATAATGAAGCCACCGAAAGCTCCGCTGTCGTGTATGACGATGTAGTAGAGCAGGCAAAATATCTGGCTAAAAGACAGCAGCAGATGGAAGAGGACTTTGCAAAGCCCTACGATCCGGAGTGCGTGCTGGAGGTTCGCCACCTGCGTAAAACCTTCCCCATTCAGAAGACCATGTTTGGAAAGGTAACCAGGGAACTGGTTGCTGTGGATGACATTTCCTTCAAACTGAAGGCAGGTGAGACCCTGGGTATTGTTGGCGAATCCGGCTGTGGCAAAACTACGGCAGGTCGTGCGATTTTGAAGCTGCACCAGCCCAGTGGCGGACGGATTATCTTCGACGGCCAGGATATTACGGATTTTGATTCCAAGCAAATGCGCTCCATTCGCAAGCAGATGCAGATCATTTTCCAGGATCCTTATTCCTCCTTGCCTCCCAGAAGCACGGTCGGTGGTATTCTTAGCGAACCGGTTGAGGTTCATAATATCGTACCCAAGGATCAGATTAAGAGTTATGTTCTGGATCTGATGGAGAAATGCGGTTTGCGGGATTACTACTATGAGCGTTATCCCCATGAGTTTTCTGGCGGTCAGCGTCAGCGAATTTGTATTGCCCGCGCCCTGTCTGTAAATCCAAAGCTGGTGATTTGTGATGAGCCTGTTTCTGCGCTGGATGTATCCATTCAGGCACAGATCATTAACCTGCTGAAGGATCTGCAGAAGCAGATGAATCTGGCATATGTGTTCATTTCTCACGATCTTTCTGTTGTTAAGTTTATTTCTGATAAGATCGGTGTTATGTACTTAGGCGCTATGATGGAGTTTGGTACAAAGGATGATATTTTCCGCAATCCTTTGCATCCATACACAAAGGCACTGTTTTCCGCAGTACCCAATCCTGATCCCACAGTCAAGATGGATCGCATTAAACTGCAGGGCGATATTCCCAGCCCTGCAAATCCGCCGAAGGGTTGCCGCTTCCATACCCGTTGCCCCTATGCAATGGAAGTATGTAAGCACATTCCCCCTGAATATAAGGAATGTGAACCCGGCCATTTTGCAGCCTGCCACCTGCTGAATCAGGAGTAAGGGTATGGAGTGTAAAAAGAAGAAGGAAAAGATTGTCTATATTGATGACGGCAGAACCTTGGCAGATATGTCCAATGTTTCTGCACCGGGTCTTGGTAGAAGACCGGGTAGAATCAGCGCACCGCTGAAAGAGCAGTGGAGGACTTATAAAGCAGCAGTGAAAATGATGCTAAAGCCAATGCTGTTTGTGGTGCTGGCAATGGTGATTGCATTTGCAGTCTTGTATATCCTTCTTTCCATGGCATAATGAAAAGAGCGTGTTGCAAAAGCAACACGCTCATTCTTTTACTTTTGGAATTTTCCTTTGGGAAACTTAATGGTGGGGCGATAATGATACCAATATAAGCCCACGAACAGTAACAGACAGCCAAGGCTGATCTTCCAACCAAGGGAGAATGCGGGGTTTTCGTAAGTGAAGGAAACTGCGTGGTAGCCTTCTGTTACCAAGACACCAACCATAGCATTGCCGATTGTAACTGCCTCTGCAGGCTTGCCGTCAACAGAAACATTCCAGTTGCTGTTTTGGGGGATGGATGTGTAAAGAACACCGTCCCGATCACATTGGATGACACCTTCAACACTCGTGTTGCTGAAATGGGTCAGTTCCAAGGTAGACGCATTCAGAACATCATAACCGCTGCGGAATATCTTATCGTTCAGAATTGCGGCTGTAATGCTCACAGAGCCGCTCTCATTGGCTTTGCAGGAGAGTTTAATATCCACAACATCGCCTGGCTTTACTTCGCTGACTGCCAACATCTGGGGAAGACTGTAGGTTTCGCTGTAAAGCAGCTGCCCGTTCAAATAGAAGGAGGGGCTGTTTTTCTTGCTAAGATCCAGGTGTACACACATAAGACCTTCTTTGTTTGCGGTGTAGCTATAGGTGATTGTGCCTGTGCTGGAGGTAGAGGAATAGGAGCAATAACCGGTTTGTGCCTGAGAGGAGTTCAGGGTAACATTGCTGCCGTTGATAATCAGATTGGAGCCGGGAACAATGGACCAAACCTGCTGGCTAAGCCCGGTAGCTGCACTAAACAGTTGATTTTGGAAGGTAAACCGATTTCCGGTCTGCGCAAAGTCCACATTGAGAATTTGTGCATTTGTCAGGAAACCCAAAGGAAGGTATGCGTTATTTTCCAATAGATGCACATTACCGAAATAATGCAGATCGTCAAAATAGGAATTTTCCTCGACTTTACCATCCCGTTCAATCATATATTTCAGGTTCAAAAACAGGTTAGCAACCGGAGAGCTTTCCTCAAAGCAGTAGCGATTATAGGTGTTCTTAGCACCGTAGCCCAGTGCCTTCATAAACTCTGTAACCTTAACATTGGCAGAGCTTGTAAAGGTGCTAATGCCGTTATAACCGTTCAGAGCGCCGTCATTGAGGGTTTGGGAGTGGGTCATTTCTGCGCGATAGAACAGATTGTCGGCCTCCCGTTCCTGCATATATTTTATGGCGCGGACGGTATTTTCTTTGCCTTTCGGGTAATTAGAAACATTTGTGCCTGGGAAGTAGGAACCGAAATTGATCACATTTAGAGTCAATTCCAGAATCATGACGATTAACAGCACATCCACACCTAGCTTTTTCCGTTCCCGACGGGGCTTGAATGTGGGATATTTTCTGGGTTGCTCATTTGCAATGGGCTCATGATTTGTAGCCGGATGACAGAAAAGAACCGCCAAATAAACCAAATAGAAGAAAAGGTTATAAGCGAAGAAGGCTGAATTTTCTGCGATGGTCTCCATATTTGTAGAGAAATTATCTCCACTATTCCAGGGGAGCAAGGCTATATTTCCGCTAACCAAATCCAAAAAATTCGGCAGTTGGTTACAGCACAGGAAAAGTCCAACGGAAAGGACTGCAGCAACAGCTATTTGCCAAATTTTGAATGTCCGTCGCAATGTCCAGGCGTGATACGCCATATACAGCATCACAAAGCTGTACAGGAAACTAAAACGGTAGGGGATCATATTGGTGAAATGGAAACCGTGCCAAATATAATCCAACTGACGAATAATGAAACTAATGTTAAAGAACAGCAGTAGCACAACAGAGCAAATCTTATCCCGTAGGCGGATTTCTTTGCATGTAAGATAGAGAAATACGAAAATGTTGGCAACTACGCCGCAGTAAAGATTGGGAAGTCCCTCTTTAAAGCTAGGTTCCAAACCGCCGTTCATATTGCCCACAACCTGACGCATAGCATCCAGTAAGCCTAACCATGTGTTTTTGTCAGCGATATTCAGCCTAAAGCCTTGCGGGAATTTGTTTACACTGGATTGTGTTGTCTGCAGAGCAGCCAAGGTGGGCAGTTCCAAAATAGCTGTCATGCCAATTGCCAGAATGGAGAATACGGCAATTCGGATTAAGTCAGTAATGAGCTTTTTAAAACCGTCCCAGCGGCAAATTTCGTAGCAGATAAAGACCAGTAAGACAAAAATGCACACGAAAAAGCCGATGTAGTAGTTAGAGAAAACAGCAAGGAAAAGAGAAACGGTATATAATATAAATTTCTTTTCCTTTAATAGAGAAACTGTACCGAGAATTACCAGAGGCAGAAGTGCGAAGGTGTCTACCCACATGATATTCCATTGATAACCCAGTGCCCATGCACAAAGCCCATAAAAGCAGCCAAACACAGCAACAGAAAATTCGTCCTTATCAAATACCCTATTCAAGAACAGCGCAAAGAACATTGCAGCCAAACCCAGTTTGATCGGCATCAGCAAGGAAAAGTAAGTCAAGGTCAGACTTTCAGGGACGAGAATACTCAGCAGATTCAAGGGAGATGCCAAATAGTAGGAGATTAATCCAAGATAATCCATACCCATTCCCACATTCCAGCTATACAGTAAGGATTCTCCTGATAATATTGCTTTTCGGAAAGCTATAAAGAAGGGATAATACTGATGATAGCAGTCAGAATAAAGCATGGAATATTCGCCGTTGAATGCCAGAGAACTGACGAGTCGCAACAGCAAAAGTCCGCCAAAAGTCATACAAAATGCAATCAGCGGAAAATTCCATTTTTTATTTGTGGTAAGTGTGCGGTTCATTTATATCCCCCAAATTAAACAACATTACTGCAATTCTACCATATTATTCCCTCTAGGTAAAGGAAAAATAATTAAATTTTGTAAAATAATGCAGGGTCTCCAAGAGACCCTGCGTTATTTTACAGTATGAGACAAATTAAGCCGGATGCGCCTTCGTTGACGATTTTCGACAGTGTGCCGCGGAATTTTTCCCGCACATCCTCCGGTGTTCGTACAAGTTTTGCGGTAAGACCTTCCTGAATCAATGCATAAACCGATCTGCCAAAAATATTGCTTTCCCACAATTTTTCCGGGTCCTCGCCGGAAAGATAGGAAATAAGATCCTGCGATTGCTGTTCTCCGCCGACCATTGGGCTGATTTCTGTGTCAATATCCACACGAATCATGTGAATGGACGGTGCGCCCGCTTTCAGTTTTACACCGTAGGCATCGCCTTTGCGTACAACTTCCGGTGTCTGAAGCGTCATTTCATCTGCATTGGGCATAACAATTCCATAGCCGGTCGCCTTAACAGCCGATAGAGCATCAGAAATTTTATCGTATTCTTTTCGAATGGCAGATAGTTCCATAAGCAGCGCCAGCAGTTGACCGTCGTTTTCTATTTGTACATCTGCCTTGTTGCTAAGTATCTCGTAGAACAGCGCTTCCGGGAAACTAAGGGCGCAGGATACGGTTCCGGTGGACAGATCTACAGAACGGATAGAGAAGTCCAGAACCGATTCCAGATCTTTTAGCTGGGGCAGTGAGATTTCTGCATGTGCCAAAGTGCTGATTTCTTCTGCCCGTTGCAAAAGCGCTTCGTAAAGAGAGGATTTGATCGGGTTATCAGATTCCAGCGCATCTAACCAACGGGGCAGATAAACCCGAAGCTCTGACATGGGAAAGGCGTATAGAACATCCTTTAATAGCTTGCGAATGTCTTCTTTATCCAGTGCCTGACAATCCATGGCGATGGCTTGAACACCAAAGTTATCATAAATGGACTTTATAACGGACCGGGCAGTATCCTCGGACGGATACTTGGAATTGACAATAACCAAGAAAGGCTTGCCGGTTGCCTGCATATCCTCTATGGCCCGTTTTTCTGCATCCCTGTAATCTGCGCGGGGGATATCGGTGATTGTGCCGTCTGTTGTTACTACGAACCCCATAGAGCAGTGTTCGTCCATAACCTTCTTGGTGCCCAGCTCTGCAGCTTCTGTCATAGGAATCTCGTAGTCATACCAAGGGGTAGTAACCAAACGGGCAACGCCGTCTTCTTCAGCACCAACGGCACCATCTACCATGTAACCCACACTGTCAATCATGCGAACACGCAGCTTGGCTGTGCCGTCCGGTGAAATTTCCACAGCTTCCTCCGGCACAAACTTTGGTTCGCTGGTCATAATGGTTTTACCGGAACCGCTTTGGGGCAGTTCATCCCGGGCTCGTTCCCTCCGGTAGGGATCGTCAATGTTTGGGATCACCAGTTCTTCCATGATGCGCTTAATAAGTGTGGATTTTCCGGTCCGCACCGGACCAACGACACCAATGTAAATATTACCGCCGGTACGAACAGATATATCCTGATAAATTGTTTCCATATCCAGCCTCCTTCCATTGTCTAAGAAAGAGTATGTCCCTGCGGTGGCGAATAGAACATCCATAGGAAAACAAATTTCCCATATATTGTGGTTAAGGTTGACTTTACGACACAAAATGCATATAATATACTCGTTATATTATGAGATTTGGCAGGTATGCAAAATGGCAAGAACAAAACAGGAACAATACGGCAACTCCAGTATCTCCATGCTCAAGGGTGAGGAACGGGTGCGTAAGCGCCCTGCGGTTATCTTTGGTTCGGATGATCTGGAAGGTTGTAAGCATGCGGTATTTGAAATCCTTTCCAACGCCATCGATGAGGCAAGAGAGGGGCACGGTGATACCATCATCGTTACCCGCTATGAGGATTTGTCTGTAGAAGTTGAGGACTTTGGCCGTGGCTGCCCCGTTGACTATAACGAAAAAGAAAAGCGCTTCAACTGGGAACTGGTGTTCTGTGAAATGTACGCCGGTGGTAAGTATGGTGAGAACGGCGAGAACTATGAATATTCTCTTGGCCTGAACGGATTGGGTTCTTGTGCTACCCAGTATGCATCAGAATTTTTCGATGCAACCATTCGCCGGGACGGATTCCGTTATGACCTTCATTTTGAAAAGGGCAGAAACAAAGGTGGCTTGAAGAAAGAACCTACCGACCGCAAGAAGACGGGTTCTTTGTTCCATTGGCGTCCGGACAAGCAGGTGTTTACGGATATTAACATTCCTGCAGAGTATTACCGGGATGTGCTGCGCCGTCAGGCAGTTGTGAACAAGGGCATTACCTTCCGCTTCCGCAATCAGGTTGGCAGCCGCTTTGAAACAGAGGAATTCTGCTATGAGAACGGCATCCAGCAGTATATTGAGGAGCTGGTAGGGGACAATGCATTTACCATGCCCGTTTTCTGGGAAACAGAGCGGCGGGGCAGAGATGCAGAGAACCGTCCGGAAATGAAGCTGAAGATCACCACATCCTTCTGCTTCTCAAAACAGGTCAGCCACATGGAGTACTATCATAACTCCTCCTGGCTGGAGTACGGCGGCAGCCCCGACAGGGCGGTACGCCTTGGCTTTACGGCTGCATTTGATAAGTACCTGCGGGATAATAATAAGTATACCAAAAACGAAAACAAGATCATTTTCCAAGACCTGCAGGATAGCCTGGTGTTGGTTACCAACTGTTTCTCCACCATTGGCTGTTTTGAAAACCAAACCAAGAAGTCTGTAAACTCTAAGTTTACCCAGGAGGCAATGACCGCCTTCTTTAAGGAACAGCTTCAGGTGTGGTTTATTGAGAATAAGCAGGAGGCGGACCGGGCTGCTGAGCAAATTCTGATCAATAAGCGCGCCAGAGAAAGTGCGGAAAAAACCCGAAGCAGCGTCAAAAAGAACCTGAGCGCCAAGGTGGATATTGCCAACCGGGTGCAAAAGTTTGTGGACTGCCGCAGCAAGGATACAGCTGTTCGCGAGCTGTATATCGTTGAGGGCGATTCTGCATTGGGTAGTGTTAAGCTGAGCCGCGATGCGGAATTTCAGGGTATTATGCCTGTGCGCGGTAAGATCCTCAACTGCCTGAAGGCGGACTATAACAAAATCTTTGCATCTCCTATTATTACGGATCTTATGAAGGTTCTTGGCTGCGGTGTAGAACTGCAGGGGAAAAAGGCAAAAGAACTTTCTTCCTTTGATATTGATAATCTGCGCTGGAATAAGGTGGTTATCTGTACGGACGCCGATGTGGACGGATTCCAGATCCGCACCTTGATCCTGACAATGCTGTATCGCCTTTGTCCTACATTGATTCGGGATGGCTATGTGTATATTGCAGAATCTCCTCTGTTTGAGATCACCTGTAAGGAGCAGACATGGTTTGCTTACAATGAACAGGAAAAGGCAAAAATCCTGAATGAACTGGAAGGGAAGAAGGTTACCATTCAGCGGTCCAAGGGTCTTGGTGAGAACGATCCGGAAATGATGTGGATGACAACCATGAATCCCGAGACCCGCAGACTCATTAAGGTCATGCCGGAGGATGCAGAGCGTACAGCGCATTATTTTGATGTGCTGCTGGGCGATGCCCTTGCGGAACGAAAGAACTTTATTGCAGAAAACGGTGCCAGATATTTGGAACTGGCAGACATCTCTTAAGTGAGGTCTAGTATGGCACGAAAGAAGAAAGAACCGGAACAGAATAAGAAAAAGATCAACACGGACGGCATTATGGGACTGGTGGGATCTACCACCGAGCAGGCGATTTCTGAAACACTGGAAATCAACTACATGCCCTATGCCATGTCGGTTATCGTATCCCGTGCGATCCCGGAGATCGACGGCTTTAAGCCCTCCCACAGAAAGCTGCTGTACACCATGTACAAGATGGGTCTTCTGAACGGCGCAAAAACCAAATCTGCCAATATTGTTGGTCAGACCATGCGATTAAATCCCCACGGCGATGCGGCGATCTACGAAACAATGGTCCGTTTGGCAAAGGGCAACGAGACCCTGTTGCATCCCTTTGTAGACTCTAAGGGTAACTTTGGTAAGGTCTACTCTCGGGATATGGCTTATGCCGCATCCCGTTATACCGAAGCAAAGCTTGACAGCATTTGCACAGAATTATTCCGGGATATCGACTCGGATACCGTCGATATGGTAGATAACTACGACGCTACCATGAAGGAGCCCAGCTTGCTTCCTACCACATTTCCCAATGTGCTGGTGTCTGCAAATCAGGGCATTGCGGTTGGTATGGCAAGTAATATCTGCTCATTTAATCTGGCGGAGGTTTGTAATACAGCCATTGCCCTAATGAATAATCCCGAGCATGATGTGTTAGAAACATTGCCCGGACCGGACTTTTCCACAGGCGCAGAACTGTTGTTTGATGAAATGGCAACCCGAGAGATTTACTCCACAGGCAGGGGTAGCTTTAAGCTTCGGGCGAAGTGGCGCTATGAGAAGAAGGAAAATGTGATCGAGATCTACGAGATTCCTTACTCCACCACCAGCGAAGCCATTATGGACAAGGTAGCGGAGTTGATCAAGGCCGGTAAGATCCGTGAGATCAATGATATGCGTGATGAAACAGACCTGAACGGTTTGAAGCTGGCCATCGATCTGAAGCGGGGAACCGATCCGGAAAAGCTGATGCAAAAGCTGTTCCGGCTGACTCCTCTGCAGGATTCCTTTGCCTGTAACTTCAATATCCTGATTGCCGGCATGCCCAGAGTTATGGGCATTGGTGAGATTTTGGAGGAGTGGACCGCGTGGCGTACCGATTGTGTTAAGCGCCGCCTGTACCACCAGATCCAAAAGAAGGAAGAACGCTTGCATCTGCTCAAAGGCCTGGAGCGCATTTTGCTGGATATCGACAAGGCTATTGCAATCATTCGGGAAACAGAACTGGAAAGCGAAGTTGTGCCCAACCTGATGATCGGCTTCGGTATCGATGAAGTTCAGGCCAATTATGTAGCAGAGATCAAGCTGCGCAACATTAACAAGGAATATATTCTCAAGCAAACACGCAATGTTGCCGATCTTGAAAAGGAAATTCAGGAGCTGAAGGACACACTCAATAGTAACAGACGCCTGAAGAATGTAATCATTTCTGAACTTAAGGCTGTGGCGGATAAATACGGCCAGCCCCGTAAAACGGAGATTATTTACGATTCGTTGATGATCGAGCCTGAGGAAGAAGCCGAGGATATTCCGGATTATCCTGTAACCCTCTTTGTTTCCAAAGAAGGCTATTTGAAGAAGATCACCCAGCAGAGTCTGCGTATGTCCGGAGAGCAAAAGTTTAAGGAAGGGGATAGTTTGGCCTTTTCCAGAGAAACTAATAACCGGGCAGAGATCTTGGTCTTCACTGATAAGTATCAATGCTACAAATCCCGTTTGTCTGATTTTGAAGATGGAAAAGCCTCTTTACTGGGTGATTATTTGCCACAGAAATTGGGTATGGATGCCGGGGAAAATGTACTGCAGGTAATTCTGCCCGGTGATTATAAGGGCTTTGTTCTGTTCTTCTTTGAAAACGGCAAGGCAGCAAAGGTACCCCTGTCTGCTTATGAGACAAAGACCAATCGCCGCAGATTGACCGGTGCATATTCTGATAAGAGTCCGTTGAAAACAGTTGTGGCGCTGGATACAGATTGTCAGATGGCTGTTTACACAACCGACAGCCGTGCAGCTGTATTCTCTACGGCGCAGTTGTTGCCCAAGACAACCAGAAATACCATAGGTGTCTCGGTTGTTACGCTGAAGAAAAAAGCCTCGTTAAGCCATGCTGTGCGGCTGGAGGAGAGCGGCATTGTGAATGCAAGCCGCTATCGTACCAGAAACCTGCCCACAGCAGGTGCGCTGATCAAGGAAGAGGATTCGGCTGAAAAGCAGATCGGTTTTGAAATTTAACATTAAGGGGTAAGGATCGTGATGAAACATCAGCGCACACTTTCTGTAGTGAAGACGATTGTAGGCTGTGTTCTGTTTGGCATGGGATTTAACCTGTTTTTACTTCCCAATGGTTTAAACGCTGGCGGTATAAGCGGTCTTTCCATGGCGCTTGTCCATGTACTTCGATTTGGTACGGTTGGTACATTCACCACAATCTTTAATCTGCCGCTTTTTGCATTGGCTGGATTAAAGATTGGAAAACAGTTTTTCTTCAGCTCCCTTTTGGGCATGATCCTATCCTCTGTATTTATCGATTTGTTTTCTATACTGCCTATTCCGGAAACAGAGCCGCTGATCGGTGCGCTATACGGCGGCGTAATGTGCGGCTTTGGTTTAGGATTGGTATTTTCCACCGGCGCATCTACCGGTGGATCGGACATTATTGTTCGTCTGTTAAAGCGGAAATGGCGCAATGTACCAATCGGCACGATCAATATTGTGTTTGACATGAGTGTAGCGCTGCTGACGGGTCTTGTGTTTCGGGACATTACCCGTGCATTGTATAGTGGTGTTGCGATCTTTGTATCCGGAAAAGTTGTGGATGCAGTTGTTTATCGGTTTGATTATTCCAAGGTGGCTTTGATTATTACCGGTAATTGTGAAGCGGTAGCAAAGCAGATCGCCTTGAAGCTGGACCGCGGCGCAACCTTTTTGCACGGCGAGGGATCCTATACCCATAAGGACACAAAGGTTGTATTAACTGCCGTGAAGCGTCAGCAGGTTGCAGAGCTAAAGCAGTTGGTGATCGAAATTGACCCCAATGCATTTATTATTATGCAGGAGGCCCATCAGGTGCTAGGCGACGGCTTCTCCCGATATTCAAAAGACGCGCTTTAGATTCCTATTTAACTGAATAAAAAATTATAGCAGAATTTTGAAAAAGGTATTGACTTATTTCAAAATTCTGCTATAATACCACTTGTTCCGCGGGTGTAGCTCATCCGGTAGAGCGCCACCTTGCCAAGGTGGAGGTAGCGAGTTCGAGCCTCGTCACCCGCTCCATGAAAAGACCGTGATTGTATTACAATCACGGTCTTTTTTTGTTCAAGGCGGAAGAGGGTAAAAAACATCATATTTTCCTTGACTTTAGCAAACTAATGTGCTACCATACTAACATGCTAAATTAAAGAGGTGCAAGAATGATAAGATTTCGTTCGGAATCAGTTGACAGACTGTTTCAAACTATGTTAAACTTAAAAACCATCGAGGAGTGCTATGAATACTTCTCGGACATCTGCACGATCAAGGAAATACAGGATATGGCGCAGCGCCTGGATACCGCAATATTGTTGGAGAAAGGCCTAAGTTATCAAAAAATTATCGATCAAGTTGGTGTCAGCAGTGCGACCATTGGCCGTGTTAGTAAATGCTTGAATTATGGCAATGGCGGCTATCACATGGCGATTGAAAAATTGAAGGATTCAGGGAAATGACAATGGAAAGAAATGAGCTTTTTTTGAGCTTTAATGAGAAGGTGATTTTCTCATTACGCTCTTTGTTTTCCGCTTTGGGTTATACACAATATAAGATGAGTAAGTTTGAGGAGTATGACCTCTATGCTCGCAATAAGGATTTTCTGATATCGGATAGTGTAATTACTTTTACCGATACAAACGGAAAGCTGATGGCATTAAAGCCGGATGTTACCTTGTCTATTATTAAAAACATAAAAGATGACCCTGACGGCTTGCAGAAGGTGTTCTATAATGAAAATGTTTATAGAATATCAAAGGGAAGCCATACCTATAAGGAAATTATGCAGACCGGTTTGGAGTGCTTTGGAGACATTGATTGCTACAGTCTTTGCGAAGTGATCACGCTGGCTGCAAAAAGCCTGAAAACGATTTCTGAGGATTTTGTTTTGGACATTTCCCATTTGGGATTAATTGAAAGTGTTTTGAAATGCTTCTTGATTCCTGATTTTGCCCATGAACAGATCGTTGGTTTCATCGGTCAAAAGAATACCCATGAGTTGGCAAGCATGTGTCGGGAACTGGGTATAGAAGAAGAAAAGACCGAAATTCTTAAAATGCTGGTCAATACCTGTGGCAGACCTGAGGCAGTTCTTGATTTGCTGGAAAGTACGTTGACCGGCAAAGTGGATATTGCGCCCATTTACCAGCTAAGGTCAGTTTTGGGTGCCATAGATCCGTCTGTATTGCCTAATCTTCGAATTGATTTCTCTGTTGTAAACGATATTAAGTACTATAATGGTATCGTATTCAAAGGCTTTATTGAGGGGATTCCCACCAGCGTGCTTTCTGGCGGACAGTATGACAAGCTTATGAAAAAGATGGGACACCGATCTGGTGCTGTGGGCTTTGCAGTCTATCTGGACATGCTGGAACGGTTTAATCTGCCGAAGGAAGAATATGATGTTGATATTTTGGTGCTCTATAATGAAGAATCGGATTTGGCAAAGCTTAACTGCTACGTAGATTCCCTGTTGAAGAACGGACAAAGGGTTTCTGTATGCAAGAAGGTACCTGTCAACACAAAATTCCGCAAACTGATCAATTATAACAGCGAGGTAGCTGATTGTGAAAATGCTTAATGTAGCGCTGCCCAAGGGCAGATTGGGAGAGAAAGTATATGCCATGTTCGAAACTGCAGGCTTTGAATGTCCGTCTATAAAGGAGAATAACCGCAAGCTGATATTTGAGAATCAAGAGGTCGGTGTGCGCTATTTTTGGGTCAAGCCCTCTGATGTTGCAATCTACGTTGAACGTGGGGCAGCAGACGTAGGCGTTGCGGGTAAGGATATTCTGCTGGAGTATTCACCGGATGTATACGAGCTGCTGGATCTGGATATTGGCAAATGCCGCATGGCGGTGGCAGCAAAGAAGAATTTCCGTTATGATATGAGCCGCACACTGCGTGTTGCCACAAAGTTTAAGAATATTGCCAGTACCCATTATTTATCCAAAGGTATGGATATTGATATTATCCATTTAAATGGATCTATTGAAATAGCGCCGATTCTTGATCTTTCTGATGTCATTGTGGATATTGTGGAGACGGGAACGACCTTGAGAGAGAATGATTTAGAGGTGTTTGAGGAGATTGTGCCTATCAGCGCCCGCCTGATTGCGAATAAAACAAGCTATAAGTTTAAAGCGGAGGCGATCGAGAAAATTGTCGCTGGCATCTCCGGAGGAAAGTTATGATCAAAATTTTGAAGTTTGGAGAGGTGTCTCCTGAGGAGATTTTTGCACGGGCGCAATCGGAGGTCAAGGTTGAGGCTATCGTTGCAGAAATAATAAAGAATGTACGCACAAATGGTGATGAAGCATTGCTTTATTACTGCGAGAAGTTTGATAGAGCAAAGCTTACGGATTTGGCAGTATCTCAGGAAGAGATCGATGAAGCGGTTCAAAGTGTGGAGCCGGAATTTTTAAGAATCCTAAATGCTGCGGCTGAAAATATTCGCGCATACCATCAAAAGCAGGTGCGCCACGGATACCGGATCGAAAAGGAAGATGGCGTCATCCTCGGTCAAAAGATAACCCCTGTAGATCGTGCCGGATTATATGTTCCCGGCGGTACAGCAGCCTATCCGTCAACCGTTTTGATGGATGCAATCCCTGCCAAAATCGCAGGGTGTAGGGAAGTGGTTATGGTTACACCGCCTTCCCAAAACGGAAAGATCAATCCGGTAATACTGGCGGCCGCCAGTGTTGCAGGCATTGATAAGATATTTAAAGTTGGCGGCGCACAAGCCATCGCTGCTTTGGCATATGGAACTCAGACCATTCCCCAGGTGGACAAGATCGTGGGCCCCGGCAATGCCTTTGTTGCGGAGGCAAACAAGCAGCTCTTTGGACAGGTTTCTATCGATATGATCGCCGGTCCCAGCGAGATCCTGATCATTGCAGACGGAAAAACAGATCCGTCGCATGCTGCGGCAGATTTGCTTTCTCAGGCAGAGCATGATAAGATGGCGAGTGCTGTTTTGGTAACAGATTCCATGCCTCTGGCAATGGCTGTTAGTGCAGAATTGGAAAAGCAGATACCCAACCTTCTGCGAAGCGACATTGCCCGTGCCTCTATCGACAACAATGGCAAGATCATCGTTGCCGATACTCTGGAGGAGGTAATCGAGATTTCTAATCAGATCGCCCCGGAGCACTTGGAATTGTTACTGGATAATCCCTTTGATTATCTGGATTCGATCCGCCATGCCGGATCGATCTTTATGGGCCGTAATTGCCCTGAGGCTTTGGGTGATTATTATGCCGGCCCCAATCATACGCTGCCAACAAGCGGAACGGCACGGTTCTCCAGTCCCTTGTCGGTGGATGATTTTACAAAGAAAACACAGTATACTTATTATACGAAACAAGCACTTTCCCGTGTTGCAGCGGATGTTGCTTATTTTGCGGAAAAGGAAGGCTTGACCGCACATGCAAAGAGTGCTGTGATTCGTACGGAGGAGAAATAAGTGAGTCGTTTCTTTACTTCTAAATATTCCAATCTGACACCCTATACCCCTGGTGAACAGCCGAAGGATATGCAATATATTAAGCTGAACACCAATGAATCACCCTTTCCTCCTGCACCGAAGGTGCAGGAATTGGCAGCGGCAGCGGCCGGCGATCTGCAGCTATATTCTGACCCTGAGTGTCGGGAACTGGTGAAGGTTGCCGCAAAATATTTCGGTGTGAATACAGATGAGATTCTTTTCACAAACGGATCTGATGAAATTTTAAATTTTGCGTTTATGGCATTTTGTGAAAAGGGTGCGGTATTTCCGGATATTACATACGGGTTCTACTCTGTTTTTGCAGAACTCAACGGTGTTGCTTATGAACAGATTCCCTTACAGCCGGATTTTACAGTGAATATTGCGCCTTACCTTGGCGTAAATAAAACGGTTTTTCTTGCAAATCCCAATGCCCCTACCGGCATAGCGCTGAGCGCGGAACAAATAGAGCGCATTGTGCAGAGCAATCCTGATAATGTGGTTGTGATCGACGAGGCGTATGTAGACTTTGGGGCGCAAAGTGTGATCCCGCTGATCAAAAAGTATAGCAATTTGTTGGTAACCCAAACTTTTTCCAAATCCCGTTCCCTGGCGGGTGGCAGATTGGGATTTGGCATCGGCAATAAGGAATTGATTCAGGATTTAAATACCATTAAGTATTCTACCAATCCTTATAATGTGAACCGCATGACAGCGGCAGCAGGAATCGGCGCACTTGCCGATGATGATTATACGAGAGCAAATTGTAAGAAGATTGAAGAAAATCGCATCTGGACAGCCGAGAAATTAAAAGATCTTGGCTTTACTATGACCGATTCCATGACCAATTTTCTCTTTGCAAAGCATAAAACCGCCGACGGAAAAGAAATCTACTTACGCCTGAAGGATAAAGGTGTTCTTGTTCGCCACTTTGATAAGGAAGGGCTGAAAGATTATAACCGCATCACCATTGGCAGTAAGGAGCAGATGGAAACCTTTATAGAAAAGCTAAGTGAAGTGTTGAAGGAGTTATTATGAGAACAGCAACTATAAACAGAAAGACAAACGAAACGGATATTCAGCTAACATTGAATGTGGATGGCTCCGGTAAGAGTGATATCAATAGTGGCTGCGGATTTTTGGATCATATGCTAACACTTTTTGCCAAACATGGCAGATTCGATATTTCCTTAACATGTAAGGGTGATACCCATGTGGACGATCATCACACAGTTGAAGATATCGGTATTGCCTTAGGTCAGGCGTTTTCTGAGGCAATCGGCGACAAAAAGGGGATGGTACGCTATGGCTATATGATCCTGCCTATGGACGAATCGCTGATCTTATCGGCTGTAGATTTTTCCGGCAGAGCTTATCTTGCCTACGATTTGGATATTCCCACTGAGAAGGTCGGTTCCTTTGATACCCAGTTGGTGGAAGAGTTTTGGTACGGCTTTGTGCGCAATGCAGATGCAACGCTGCATATTAAGCAGCTTGACGGCACAAATTCTCACCACATTATCGAAGGCGCTTTTAAATCCGTTGCCCATAGTATCGGCAATGCTACAAAGATCGATCCGGATTTTTCTAACGAAGTATTCTCCACGAAGGGTGTTTTATAATGGTAGCCATTGTTGATTATGGTGTCGGTAACTTATTTTCTTTAAAATGTTCTTTAGATGCAATCGGCGCGCAGGTAGTTGTAACAGAAGATCCGCAAATTCTTGAAAAGGCAGATCAGATTATTCTTCCCGGCGTTGGTGCATTTGAAGATGCAGCCCAAAAATTGCGGGATAAGGGCTTGGATCAGGTCCTTATCAGGCTGGCAAAATCAGGAAAGCCAATTCTTGGCATCTGCCTTGGTATGCAGATGCTATTTCAGACCAGTTATGAATATGGTTGCCACCAGGGACTGGGCTTGATCAAAGGATCCGTAGTTCCAATGAAGGGCGCAATTCCTCAAGATTTGAAGATCCCCCATATTGGCTGGAATCCGCTGATCTTTAAGAAGGATAGCCCATTGTTTGCTAATATTAACAATGGCGATTCGGTTTATTTTGTCCATTCCTATTATGCAACCGACTGTGATGATGCAGTGATCGCAACAGCGGAGTACGGTGCGGAATTGACTGCAGCAGTTGAAAAAGACAATATATTTGGATGCCAGTTTCATCCGGAAAAGAGCGGAAAAGTTGGCCTTGGGATTTTGAAGAGCTTTGTGGAAATGAAGGAGAATTAATTATGCTGATTTACCCTGCGATCGACCTGTATGGCGGAAAAGCAGTCCGGTTGCTGAAAGGCGATTATGCGCAAATGACCGTTTATAGCCACAACCCTGTGGATGTTGCGCTGGATTTTCTAAGCAGTGGTGCAACCCATATCCATATGGTGGATTTGGAAGGTGCAAAGCTTGGTACAACACCCAATCTTGACACGGTTGTGAGCATAAAAAAAGCCACCGGTCTGTTTTGTCAGATCGGCGGTGGTATTCGTACCCTGGAGACCATAGAGCGTTATATTTCTGCCGGTATTGACCGGGTTATCTTAGGTACTGCGGCGGTAACGGAAGCTGGCTTTGTAGAAACTGCTGTTGAAAAATATGGAGATAAAATCGCAGTAGGAATCGATATTAAGGATGGCTATGTTGCCATTAAGGGTTGGACAGAAACATCGGAACTGGACGCATTTTCATTCTGCGACAGGATGGAAAAGATTGGAGTAAAGACGATTATCTGTACAGATATTTCCAAGGACGGTGCTATGCAGGGCGCAAATCACAGCCTGTATGAGGCATTATCTGCGCGTTTTGCAATCAATGTAATTGCATCCGGCGGCGTTTCTTCTATGTTAGACATTCAAAAACTCTCTGCGTTAAATATACATGGCGCGATTATCGGCAAGGCGTATTATACCGGCGCAATCAAGCTCATAGAGGCAATTGAGGTGGCAAAGTGATTACAAAGAGAATTATTCCGTGCCTGGATGTTAAGGATGGACGCGTCGTTAAGGGTGTGAACTTTGAAGGCTTGAATGATGTTTCCTCGCCTGTATCCCTGGCAAGATATTATAGTGAATGCGGTGCGGACGAATTGGTCTTCTATGACATTACAGCTTCCAGTGATGGCCGAAAGATGTTTACAGACATCTTGGTTCAGACAGCAAGGGAAGTGTTTATTCCCTTGACAGTTGGCGGTGGAATCAACACACTGGATGATTTTGAACGGGTTTTAAATTGCGGTGCCGATAAGGTCAGTGTGAATTCCGGCGCTATTAAAAATCCGGAATTGATACGGGATGCTGCAAAAATTTACGGCGATCAATGTGTAGTCCTGTCTGTCGATGTGAAGCGGATAGACGGCGTGTTTCGCGTTTTTGCCAAGGGCGGACGGGAGAATACCGGCATGGAAGCAATAGAATGGATAAAACGCTGTATGGATAACGGTGCCGGTGAGATCGTTGTAAATTCTATTGATACAGACGGCGTAAAAAAAGGTTTCGACATTGAAATGTTAAGCTCTGTTTGTGAGGTAGCAAAGGTTCCGGTAATCGCCTCCGGCGGTGCGGGAAAAATTCAGGACTTTGTAACACTGTTTCAAAGCCTGCCCCAGGTTGATGCCGGTTTAGCTGCATCGATCTTCCATTTTGGTGAGGTGTCGATTGCTGAGTTGAAAGCCGAAATGGTAAAGCATAATATTAACACAAGACGATAAGGAGTCAGTTATGGTGGATATAAAAAGTCTTAAGTTTGATGAAAACGGGTTAATTCCTGCCATTGTGGTAGATTCTGTTACTAAGAAGGTCTTGACCCTGGCATACATGAATGAAGAAAGCTTAAAAATCTCCATGGAGAAGGAATTGACCTGCTTTTATAGCCGTTCCCGTCAGGAGCTGTGGTTAAAAGGGGAGACCAGCGGCAATTATCAGCATATTGTTTCCATTACAGCCGACTGCGATAATGATGCACTGATCGTGGTAGTGGAGCCCGATGGTCCTGCATGCCACAAGGGTACATTCTCTTGCTTTGAAAATGCAGTTTTTCAGAGTGAGAACCACCATGAATTTTCCTATCAGGGTCTGATGGATTTGATTCAGGGCAGAAAGATCAATAAGCAGGAAGGTTCTTATACAACCTATCTGTTTGAGAAGGGCTTGGATAAGATACTAAAAAAGATCGGCGAGGAATCCACAGAGGTAATTATTGCCGCCAAGGATAATGATAAGAAAGAAACAGTCTATGAGATCGCAGATCTTGCCTATCATGTTATGGTGCTCATGATCGAAATGGGTATTTCCTTAGAAGATATCCATAAAGAGCTTGCGTCTCGCCATGTGATAGATCATAAGGTAAAGCAGGAGAAAATGACAAAATGATAACCGTAGATCTTCATGTGCACACCCGTTTTTCTGATGGAAAGAACAAACCGCAGGAAGTGGTGCCGGCTGCAATCAAAAAGGGGTTGAAAACGATTGGCATTTCAGACCATTCTTTTACTCCGTTTAGTAAGCAGTATTGTATGCATTTACGACAATATCCTAGATATATCCGGATGCTCCACAGGTTAAAAAAGAAATATCAGGATTCTATTGAAGTGCTGTGTGGTATAGAGCTGGACTATTATTCAGAAAAGCAGGGCAGTGGCTTTGATTATGTAATCGGTTCGGTTCATTATGTAAAAAAGAATGGCGAATATATACCCATTGACTATTCCGCACAAACACTGTTGGATGCAGTAAAGAAGCATTATCATGGTGATATATATGGGCTTGTGGAGGATTACTATGGGCTGGTTGGAGAACTTGCGGAGAAAATGCAGCCGTCAATTATTGGTCATTTCGACTTGATTACAAAGTTTTGCGAGCAAACAACGCTGTTTGATCAAAATAACCCCCGATATGTTGCCGCCTGGAAAGCAGCGGCAGATAAGCTTTTAAAGGCAAATATTCCTTTTGAGATCAACACCGGTGCCATTTCCCGGGGTTATCGAACAACCCCTTATCCGGCACAGGATATCAGGGACTATATCGTGGAAAACGGCGGAACTTTCATTGCTTCCAGTGATAGCCATAATGCCAATACATTGGCATTTGCCTTTGATAGCATCGAAGAAGCTGCAGTTTTTAACCCTTTGGCATATGTCATAAAATAAATCAGCGCGAGGGACTATATGAACGAAAAAGAAATTGGCGAGATTCGGCGAAGAGTTCGGCGGGATCGCAGTAATATGATTGCGATTTACGGCTGCTATGTAAACGGGCAGAAGGAAATTGTTTCTGAATTTAAAAAGAGTACGGCCACAATGTCTGAAAGCGAAGCCGAAAAGTATTTTGGGCTTTTAAAACGCACCCTTTCCGGCGGTATTGGTAAAAACCTGCTGGATATTCGTTTTCAGACCTCCCAGGTAGCCGATTCCAGCGAGCATAAGCTGCTTATGGATTTGCGCAGCACAGCATTAAAAGATGAGGATCTTCGTCTTGCCTTATATCAGAAGATTATCAACGCCGTTTCCTTTGACGAGGGATTTTTGATTCTTTTGGGTTGCGAGACTTACGATGTTCCCTTTAAGAGCAAAGATGGACAGCAGCAGGCGGATGCTTCCGGTGAAATCTATACATACATGATGTGTGCAGTATGCCCTGTAAAGCTTGCAAAGCCTAATTTGCACTATGATGCAAGCAGCAAGGAGTTTCAGGATGGCGGTGCGGTGAATGTTGTGAGCGCGCCGGAAATGGGATTTTTATTCCCAGCCTTTGATGACCGTGCTCCTAATATTTATAATGCACTGTATTATACCCACAGTGCAAAGGATAACCAGCCGGATCTGATCAGCGCATTGTTCTGCACCCAGCCGCCAAAGCCTGCGGCTGAGCAGAAGAAATCCTTTGAGGCGCTTTTGGGCGCAACCTTGGACAAGGAATGTAGCTTGGATGTGGTGCAAACAGTCCACGATCAGCTTCGGCAATGCATCGAAATGCACAAGGAAAGCAAAGTTCCGGAGCCTTTGCTAATTTCCAAGGAGCAGGTAAAGACTGCATTAAAGAGTAGCGGTGTATCTGAAAACCATATTGCAAAATTTAGTATTGAATACGATGAAGCCTTTGGCTTTGAGGCAGAGCTGCATCCTAAAAATATTATTGACAATCGTAAGTTTTTGATCAACACGCCAGATGTGTCTATTCGTGTAAATCCTGAGCGGAGCGATTTGATCGAGACCCGCATTATTGGTGGCGTAAAGTACATTCTGATTTGCGCAGATGAAAATGTGGAAGTCAACGGTGTGAATATTCACATTGGAGAAGAAGAACCTATAAATGCATAAAAACACCCCCACTGCATGTAATTGCGGTGGGGGAGCTAATTTTATTCTTTACTCTCGTTAACAAGATCAATAATGATCTGTGCGCACTTTTCAATACCAAGAACGCTTGTGCTCAGGCTGATATCATAATTTTGTGCCTGACCCCAATTCTGACCGGTGTAGTGCTGATAGTTGACCTTGCGGCGCTTGTCCTTTTCGTTCAGACGAGCCTCAGGACTCTTTTCAGATTCGCCGTAAAGTTTAACAATGCGATCAGCTCGGAAATCTTTGTCTGCATAAATAAATGTGTGCAGCGTGTCCTCGCGATCCTTGAGTATATAGTCGGCGTTGCGGCCTACGATCACACAAGGGCCCTTTTCAACCAACTGTAAAATCACACTGCATTGAATATTCCACAGAAAATCTGCAGTGGATAAACCGTTCATTGCGCCGGGAATACTGTGATGGGCAAAAGCATAAGAAAACAAACTCTTACCAGGGGCGTGTTCGCCGTGTTCCTCAATAAATTTCGGGGAGAAGCCAGATTCTAATGCGATATGATCCACCAGATCCTTATCGTAAAAAGGGATACCGAGCGCTTCTGCAACCATGCGGCCAACGGTACGGCCACCGCTACCAAACTCACGACTGATCGTTATGATCTTTTTTTCCATATAAGACCCTCCTTTGAAAAACTTTACAATGTTATTATAACAAAGGCGGAAATTCTTGTCAATGAAATGTGTTTCGGCGTGAAGAACAAATGCCCACACGCCTTAAACACTACATGATGTGCTCCTCGGCACAGTTGTCCAGAACTCGCATTCCCATTTCACCGGGGTCTGCAACGGAAAACATAGCGATGCTCTCTTCGTCAAATTTGGGACACAGCCGCGCCTGGGGATTCAGCCGTAGATCCTCTGTTTCCTTCTTTTTCATATTACCACCTCTTTGTTATAGTTTTAACAAGAAGTGTGTTGATATGATTGCCAAAATATAAAAGCTGTGATATAATTTTTGTATCAAAAACGATGGGAGAAACATATGATTTCCATTATTGAAACCCTGTCTCAGGAGTTGGGTCAGAAGACAGCTTATGTTGAAAATGTAGTGAATTTGCTTGATGAAGGTAATACAATTCCCTTTATTGCCCGATACCGTAAGGAAATGCACGGCAGTATGGATGATACCGCGCTGCGAACCTTGGAAACGCGCCTTGCATATCTGCGGAATTTGCAGGAGCGGAAGGACGAGGTTTGTAAGGCGATCGCCGCACAGGAAAAACTGACCCAGGAACTGGAACAGAAGATTTTGGAGGCGGTAACCTTAGCAGAGGTTGAGGATTTGTACCGTCCTTACAAGCAGAAGCGTCGTACCCGTGCATCTGTTGCCAAGGAAAAGGGCCTGGAACCCCTTGCGCTTGCACTGTTTGCTCAAAATGGGGAAGACCCTGCTACACTTGCGCAGGACTATATCGACCCGGAGAAGGGCGTGGAGACTGTAGAAGACGCCCTTGACGGTGCGTCGGATATTATTGCAGAAATGATCTCTGATGATCCCGATATTCGCAAGGCCCTTCGGCAAAAGATGGAGCGCTATGCCATTCTGACGGTGCAGGCAGAGGACGAGGAGAAGGAAAGCGTCTACGAGCTGTATTATAATTTCAGCGCACAGGTTTCCAAATTGCAGAATCACCAGATTCTTGCCATTAACCGAGGGGAAAAGGAAGGCTTTTTAAAGGTTTCTGCGTCGCTTCCCGGCATTGAAGGACAGGCATTGGTTTGTCGAATGGCATTGAAGCCCACAATGCAGGTATCTGCCTTTGTGCGCACTGCAGCAGAAGATGCGTTTAACCGCTTGATCGCGCCCAGTGCAGAACGGGAACTGCGGAATTTGCTGTCCGACCGGGCAGCAGAAGCAGCAATCGCAAACTTTGCGCTCAATCTCAAGCCCTTGCTTATGGCACGGCCGGTTAAGGGCTTTGTAACTATGGGTCTTGACCCCGGATACCGCAATGGCTGTAAGGTTGCCGTTGTGGACAGCACAGGCAAGGTGCTGGATACGGCGGTGGTATTTCCCACATTTTCTCAGCGCAAAAAGGAAGAAGCGATAGACATTCTTTCCCGCATGATTCGCAAACACGGTGTTAAGCATATTGCAATCGGCAATGGTACAGCCTCCCGGGAGACGGAGGCCATGACTGTGGAAATGCTGAAGCTGGTTCCTGGTGTTAGCTATATGATCGTCAACGAGGCTGGTGCATCTGTGTACTCTGCCTCTAAACTGGCAGCAGAGGAATTCCCGGATTACGATGTGAACCTGCGTTCTGCAGTATCTATTGCCCGTAGAATGCAAGACCCGTTGGCAGAATTGGTTAAGATCGACCCTAAGGCCATCGGTGTCGGCCAATATCAGCACGATATGCCCCAGAAGGAGCTGGATGCTTCTTTGGGCGCAGTTGTGGAGGATTGCGTTAATGCTGTTGGTGTTGACCTGAATACTGCCTCCACAAGCCTGCTCCAAAGAGTTTCCGGACTTAATGGCACGATTTCTAAGAATATTGTTGCATACCGCGAGGAAAACGGTGCTTTTACTGCCAGAAGCCAGCTAAAGAAAGTACCGAAGCTTGGTCCCAAGGCATACCAGCAGTGTGCAGGTTTCCTGCGTGTTCCGGAAAGTAAGGAAATATTGGATAACACCGGTGTCCATCCGGAGTCCTACGATGCAGCGCTGAAATTACTGAATTTGTGCGGTTACGATAAGAAGGATGTTGCTGCCGGTGCCATTGACCAGTTGCAGGAACGCTTTGTTGAGTTTGGCATGGAAAAGGCGGCTGAAGATTGCGGCGTTGGCGTTCCTACTCTGGAAGATGTGGTAAAGGAACTACTAAAGCCCGGCAGAGATCCCCGAGATGAACTGCCTGCGCCCATCCTGCGCACGGATGTTTTGGAAATGAAGGATCTGAAATCTGGTATGGTTCTGTCCGGAACCGTGCGTAATGTGATCGACTTTGGTGTGTTTGTGGACATTGGCGTGCATCAGGACGGACTGGTTCATATTTCTCAAGTTTGTAACCGCAGAATTGCTCATCCCAAGGAAGTGGTTCAGGTGGGTGATATTGTGAAGGTCTGCGTGTTGGATGTGGACGAGAAACGTAAGCGCATTAGCCTGACAATGAAGAATATTCCCAATGAATAATTAAATCCCTGCCTTGTTTCCAAGGCAGGGATTCTTATGAAACAAAACATAATAGCCAGGTGTTGACATTTTTCGTAGAATGTGTATACTATATGTAGAAAATCCAATATACCTATGAAGCTTCTCGGGACTTTAGGACCGAAAAGCTGAGGACTCTCTGGAGAACACATTGAGTTGTGTGCCGAAGGTGCAAGGCGAAAGCTGAATCTCTCAGGCAAACGGACGGAGATGCTGACATGTGCAGCTTTTCGATGTTTGAGTGGTCCTCTGTGGATTGCTCATTATTTTTTAGGAAGAAGGACACACATTATGTACGGAAAGACTTTGGATGCAATCGGATTCGTTTCACAATTTGACCCGGATGTAGCTGCAATGATGAATCGGGAATTGTCTCGTCAGCAGGATGGCTTGGAGCTGATTGCTTCTGAGAACTTTGCATCTCCTGCTGTGATCGCAGCCATGGGTTCTGTTTTGACCAATAAGTATGCAGAAGGCTTGCCCGGTAAGCGCTACTATGGCGGCTGTCAGTTTGTTGACGAGCTGGAGAGTCTGTGTATTGAGCGGGCAAAGGAGTTGTTTGGTGCAGAGTTTGCCAATGTTCAGCCTCACTCCGGCGCACAGGCCAATATGGCTGTCCAGCTGGCGCTGCTGCAGCCTGGCGATACCATGATGGGTATGAGCCTTGCCAACGGCGGGCACTTGTCCCATGGAAGCCCTGCGAATATCTCCGGCAAGTACTATAATGTAGTTGCTTATGATGTCAATCATGAGACCGGTCTGATCGACTACGATCAGATCCGCGATCTGGCTAAGAAGAATCAGCCGAAACTGATCATTGCCGGCGCATCTGCTTATCCCAGAGCCATTGATTTTAAGTTGTTTGCAGACATTGCCCATGAAGTGGGAGCTGTGTTTATGGTAGATATGGCACATATTGCCGGCCTAGTTGCCGGTGGCGCACACATGAGTCCTGTGCCTTACGCCGATATTGTTACTACCACGACCCACAAGACCCTCCGCGGTCCTCGCGGCGGCTTGATCATGGGTAGGGAAGAGTACGCAAAGAAGATCAACTCTGCCGTGTTCCCCGGTACCCAGGGCGGTCCCTTGGAGCATATCATTGCCGCAAAGGCTGTTTGCTTTAAGGAAGCTATGAGCGACGATTTTAAGACTTATGCTAAGAATATTGTCAGCAACGCAAAGGTTATGGCAGAATCTCTGCTGGAAGAGGGCTTTGACCTGGTTACCGGCGGCACAGATAACCACCTGATGCTGGCAGACCTGCGTCCCATGAACATCACCGGCATGGAACTGCAGACCCGTTGTGATGCAAACCACATCACCCTGAATAAAAATGCAATTCCCAATGATCCGCAAAAGCCTTCTGTTACCAGCGGCGTGCGTATCGGTACTGCAGCTGTAACTACCCGCGGTTTGGGCGCTGAGGAAATGAAGAAAATTGCCCATTGTGTTGCCCTTACTGCCAGGGACTTTGAAGGCACAGCTGACGAAGTAAAGGCAACTGTTCATGAGATCTGCGAAAAGTTCCCTCTGTACAAATAATATGAAAACACAAGGCAGGTGTGTTAACCTGCCTTGTGTTCTTACAAAAAAATCCCGAATCCAGATGGATTCGGGATTTTGAATGTTCTGAAAGATAACAAATTATCTCTTGGAGAATTGCGGTGCGCGACGAGCTGCCTTCAAGCCGTACTTCTTTCTTTCCTTCATTCTGGGGTCACGGGTCAGGAAACCAGCAGCCTTCAGAGAAGCGCGCAGCTCGGGGTTCAGAGTCAGCAGGGCGCGGGAGATACCATGACGGATTGCGCCAGCCTGACCGGAAACACCGCCGCCGGCAACGGTTACAACAACGTCAACCTTACCAACCAGATCGGTGGTAACCAGAGGCTGACGAACAACCAGCTTCAGGGTGTCCAGGCCAAAGTACTCGTCGATGTCGCGGCCGTTGATGATGATAGAACCGGTGCCGTTCTCGTAAACACGAACACGGGCAACGGAGGACTTACGGCGGCCGGTGCCGTAGTTATACTTCTTCTTGCTCTCGTACATAATCATTTACCTCCAAATCAGTCCAGGGTCCAGGCTTCGGGCTTCTGTGCAGCGTGGGGGTGCTCGTTGCCCTTGTAAAGGTGCAGACGACCCATGCTGTTGCGGCCGATGGTGTTCTTGGGCAGCATGCCCTTAACAGCCAGCTCCATAGCATAGTCGGAGCGCTTCTCCATCATGTCGCGAGCCTTGGTTTCCTTCAGGCCGCCGATCCAACCGGATACACGGTAGTAGGTCTTCTGCTCGGCCTTCTTGCCGGTCAGAACTGCCTTGTCGGTGTTGATGACGATAACATAGTCGCCACAGTCAACGTTGGGTGTGAAGGTAGCCTTGTGCTTGCCACGCAGGATGTTAGCAGCAATAACAGCGGTACGGCCCAGGGGCTTGCCGGCTGCATCGATAACATACCACTTGCGCTCCAGGGTCTCCTTCTTCAGCAAAGTAGTAGACATTATGCGTTCCTCCATTAGGTTAAAATATTTTGACAAATTCTTATATACGCAGTACAATGACTGCAAAACGCTTGATTCTTATACCATATTGCGATTTAAAAGTCAACAGCTTTTTTATAAAAATTTATAAAAACCATTAAGAACTCTTAAAAACGCCTAAATACTCTTGGATACTCTTAAATACTCATTTGCTATTTTGGAAGGAGGTTGTTAGAAAAATGCAGAAAATGGTGGGACTGATGCGCCGCTGTATAGAGGATTATCATATGATTGCTCGTGGCGATAAAATCGGCGTAGGTGTATCCGGCGGTAAGGATTCCCTTGTTTTGCTGGTTTTGCTGGCAGAACTGAGAAAATATAACCACAATACATTTACCTTGGAGGCAATCACCATAGATATGGGCCTGGGGATGGATTATAGCGGTATAGAGGATTTGTGCAAGCAACTGGATGTGCCTTTTACATTGGTAAAAACGGAAATCGGTCCAATTATTTTTGATTACCGAAAAGAGAAGAATCCCTGTTCTATGTGTTCTAAAATGCGCCGTGGCGCTCTCAATCAGGCACTTTTGGATCGGGGACTGACAAAGCTTGCACTGGGCCATCACTATGATGATGCTGTGGAGACTTTTGTAATGTCTCTGATTTATGAAGGCAGAATCAGCTGCTTTCAGCCGGTAACAGAACTTGACAGAACCGGAATCATCCAAATTCGTCCCATGCTTTACATTCATGAAAAGACAGTGGATTCTTTTGCACAGCGGCAAGGCTTGCCGGTTCTTACCAATCGTTGCCCGGTAGATAAGAATACAAAGCGGGAAGAAATCAAAGAGCTTGTGTATGAGCTAAGTGCAAGATATCCGGATTTAAAAGAACGGATATTTGGTGCAATGCAGCGTCTGCCCCTTCCGGAGTGGGCACCTATAGGTCGCTATAAACGCCCGAAGGATCAGCCGTAACGGTGTATGAAAACACGGGCAATGGAGATACTGTTACCAAGAGGTGGTAAATATGGTAAAAGGTATCTCAAGGCAAGTGATCGTGGTGCATGCACCGGATCCGAAAATGTTCGAACAGGCAATTTTTATACTGCGGGACGATGTGCTTGGCAGGGATGGCGTAACTGAAGAAGCGCTGCTGCGGGAGGCAAAAAAACTATTGGGAAATCCTGTTGGCAGGAAGAAAGGAAAACTCCTGCTGTACGGTCCTGTGTGGGCCTGTTTCGGCGCGATGGCTACAGGCCTTGTGTGGTTCATAACGACCTTGTTTTGAAGGCTTGTTTGTGTTATAATGGTAAAAAATCAGAAAGAGAAGATAAGCTATGCGGATTGGCAATATAGAAGTGAATAATCCCATTGCCCTTGGTCCCATGGCGGGTGTAACAGACTGGGCATTTCGTACTGTTTGCGCTGAACTGGGCGCAAATATCACAATTACCGAGATGGCTTCCTCCCGGGCGCTGGTATATAAGGATAAAAAAAGCGCGGCATTGTTGAGGAAAAATGTCGGTAGTATTTGCGGCGCGCAGATCTTTGGCAACGATCCACAAATCATGGCACAGGGAGCTATCCTTGCGTTGGAAATCTCCGGTGCAGATTTTATCGACATCAATATGGGCTGCCCTATGCCAAAGATCGCAAATTCCGGTGATGGCTGCGGTTTGATGCGCACACCGGAGCTGGCTGGCAGGATTGTGGAATCGGTGGTAAAAGCGGTAAATGTACCGGTAACGGTAAAATGCCGTCTGGGCTGGGACAAGGGGAGCATCAACGTCCTTGATTTTGCTCGACGTATGGAAGATTCCGGAGCCGCCATGCTTACAGTCCATGGAAGGACCAGAAGTATGCTTTATAGCGGTACGGCAGACTGGGACATGATCGCAAAGGTGAAACAGCAGCTTTCTGTGCCTGTGGTCGCTAACGGTGATATTGTCAGCGGTGAAACTGCAGTAAAATGCCAAAAATGGACAAAGGCAGACGGCGTGATGATCGGCAGAGCCACCTTTGGCAATCCGTGGGTATTTGCACAGGCTAAGGCTGCCTTGGAAGGCAGAGAGATACCGGATCGCCCGCCCCTTTCCAAGCGTGTGGATGTGGCTGTGCGGCAATTTGAACTTGCTTACGAAGACAAAGGTGAGCATATTGCCTGTCTGGAAGCAAGGAAACACTTTGCATGGTACTTACGGGGTGTTGCCTATGCCAATTATTATAAGGAACAAATTTCTTCTATTCAAAAAATGGAGGATATCTACCGCATTGCAGAGGGTATTCGCACAGATTTGAAATAATTGTATGGAATACTTGATCCGTTGCTTCGCAAGATACCAAAGAGGTGGTCTTGTGAAACGACGGATCTTTTTTATAATTCTTAGCATTATGCTTTTTGTCTTTCCGGTGAGAGCCGAGCCCATTCGCTGGGTTGATTTTGGAGTCCCTTATGAATCGCTGAAATATGCTATGGATCTGGATATAACCAGTTACGATCAGGAAAAGCACATTAGCTGGATCGATACACTGGCGCTGGCAGCTTGCCGCAGTGGGGGAAAATGCCCGTTGTCGTCTGTAAAAAAGGCGGCGCAGGAGCTAAAGGCGGATCAATCACCGGAAGAATTGCTGGGTGATCTGTATCGGTATTATACCTACTACCATGAATCCTTTGATGCTGCCTTAGGCGGACTTTTAGGCGCATTTTCCATTGAAATCGACGGTGAGAAAAAATGCACCTACGGATTAAAAGCATATTCTCCCGTTGCATCCGGGTATGGATATAGCCATTGTTCCGATTTTGGAACCAGCCGCTCCTTCGGGTTTGCGAGAAAGCATCTGGGCAACGATTTGATGGGTAGCTTGGGAACACCCATTGTGGCAGTAGAGGGTGGTGTAGTGGAAGCAATGGGCTGGAATCGGTACGGCGGCTGGCGAATTGGCATTCGTTCTTTTGATTCCAAGCGATACTATTACTATGCCCATTTGCAAAAGGATAAGCCTTTTGCGGAGGGGTTGGAAATCGGAGATACTGTGCAGGCCGGGGATCTAATTGGATTTATGGGCAGGACGGGTTACTCTGACAGGGAAAACACCAATAACATTGAGACTGTTCACCTGCATTTTGGTTTGCAACTGATCTTTGACGAGAGTCAAAAAGAGTGCAATTCTGAGATATGGATTGATGTGTATAATATTGTTCGTCTGTTAAACAATCACCGAAGTACGATTATAAAAGCAACAGACGGCTGGAAGCGTGTCTATCCGTTCGTAGATTTGGATATAGAAGAAATGGTGATATAAGGAATATTTGTGTAAAAAAGAAACAGAAAATACTGCTCACAGGGTTTGACAAAATTCATGCCCTGTGATATACTTACACGGATAAAAAGAACTTAGGAGGAGAACAAAATGATGAGCGCGATTCAGAAGATGAAGACTGTCGGCTGCACCGTTAGTGATTTTGTTTCTTCCGGTACTTCCACTATGGAGTTTTTGTTTCCTTTTAATGATTCCAAATACACTGTTTTTCCCGGCTTTTGTGATGTGCATGTGCATTTCCGTGAGCCGGGTTTTTCTTATAAGGAGACCATAGCGACAGGATCTAAGGCATCTGCAGCAGGCGGTTATACAGCCGTTTGTACCATGCCGAATCTGAATCCTGTGCCGGATACTGTGGAGCATCTGAATGAACAGCTGACGCTTATTGAGGATCAAGCTGTGATCCGTGTGTATCCCTATGGCGCAATTACCGTTGGTCAGCAAGGTGAACAACTGGCGGACCTGGAGGGTATGAGCGAAAAGGTAATTGCCTTTTCCGATGACGGCAAGGGCGTGCAGGACGACGATATGATGCGTCAGGCCATGTGTCGGGCGAAAGCCCTTGGAAAAATGATCGTTGCCCATTGCGAAGTGAATAGCCTGCTTCGTGGCGGTTATATCCACGATGGCGTGTATGCAAAGCAGCATGACCACAAGGGCATATGCAGTGCCAGTGAGTACGAGCAGATTGCCCGGGATCTGAAACTTGTTGAGGAAATCGGCTGTAAGTACCATGTGTGCCATATCTCTACCAAAGAAAGTGTGGATATCATTCGGCAGGCAAAGGCAAGGGGTGTAGATGTAACCTGTGAAACAGGCCCCCATTATTTGGTGCTGGATGATAAGGATCTGCAGGAAGACGGCCGGTTTAAAATGAATCCACCTTTGCGTTCCCGGGAGGACCGGCTGGCGCTGATCGAAGGTATTTGCGACGGGACCATCGATATGATCGCTACGGACCATGCACCCCACAGCGCAGAAGAAAAGGGGAAAGGGCTTGCCGGCAGCGCATTTGGTATCGTTGGCATTGAAACCTGTTTTTCGATCCTGTACACCCATTTGGTGCAGAAAAAGATCATAACGCTGGAAAAGCTGATCGAGCTGATGGCGTTAAATCCCAGAAAACGGTATAACATTCCCTTAGGCAATGATTACACCGTTTGGGAACTGGACAAGGAATTTGTAGTTGATCCGGATCGGTTTCTGTCTAAGGGCAAGGCAACGCCTTTTACAGGCTGGAAGCTTAACGGTGTATGTATGCTTACCGTTTGCGACGGTAAGGTGGTATATAGGAAGTAAGTGTTTTGAGGAGGAATATGAAAAATGGCAAAGAGAACAGACATTAAGAAGATTTTGATTATCGGTTCCGGTCCAATCGTGATCGGTCAGGCTGCTGAGTTTGACTATGCAGGCACACAGGCTTGCCTGGCACTGAAGGAAGAGGGCTATGAGGTTGTTTTGTGCAACTCCAACCCCGCTACCATTATGACCGATACTGTTGTGGCAGATAAGGTCTACATGGAGCCTTTGACCCTTGAATACATTGCAAAGATCATTCGTTATGAGCGCCCTGATGCGATCGTTCCCGGCATCGGCGGTCAGACCGGTTTGAATCTGGCTATGCAGCTGGAAAAGAAGGGTATTCTGAAGGAGTGCCGGGTAGAACTGCTGGGCACACCCAGTGCATCCATCGAACGGGCAGAAGACCGGGAAATGTTCAAGGAAATGTGCCAGTCTATCGGCGAGCCGGTTATTCCTTCTGAGATCACCTACTCCATTGAAGAGGCCAAGGAAGCAGCAAAGCGCATTGGCTATCCTGTTGTTTTGCGCCCTGCTTTCACTCTAGGCGGTACAGGTGGCGGTTTTGCCTATAACGAGGAAGAACTGATTGATGTAGGTCTGAATGCATTTAAACTGTCTCCTGTTCATCAGGTGCTGATTGAAAAGTCTGTTAAGGGCTATAAGGAGATCGAGTTCGAGGTCATGCGCGATAGCAACGACCATGCGATCACCATCTGCGGCATGGAGAACATTGACCCTGTTGGCGTGCATACCGGCGATAGTATTGTTGTTGCACCCATCATGACCCTTAATGATCATGATCTAAAAATGCTCAACGATTCTGCTATTAAGATCATTCGTGAACTGAAGATTGAGGGCGGCTGTAATGTTCAGTATGCCCTCAACCCCAAAACCAGTGAGTACTACCTGATCGAAGTCAACCCCAGAGTTTCCCGTTCTTCTGCGCTGGCATCCAAGGCATCCGGTTATCCCATTGCCCGGGTAACAGCTAAAATTGCAGTGGGTATGGCCTTGGAGGAGATTAAGATTGCCAACACCAATGCATCCTTTGAGCCTCGTCTTGACTATGTAATCGCAAAGCTGCCCCGTTTCCCGTTCGATAAGTTTACTTCCGCAACCAATCAGCTGGGAACGCAGATGAAAGCCACAGGTGAGGTTATGGGCATCGGCTCAAACCTGGAGGAGAGCCTGCTGAAGGGTATCCGTTCTTTGGAGATCGGTGCAAACCATATCTACCATCCCAAGTTTGACAATATGTCTGTGGAGGAGCTGCTGGATTATATCAAGGAGTTCCGCTCTGATAATATCTTTGCGATTGCAGAACTGATCTACCATGGCGTGTCTATTGAAAAGCTCCATGAGGTTACACAGATTACCCCCTTCTTCCTGGAAGCAATTAAGAACATTGTGGACATGGAGAAGACACTAAAGCAGAATGTTCGTGATATAAAGATCCTGACCGACGCAAAGAAAATGGGCTTTAGCGATAAGTATATTGCCCGCCTGTGGAACTGCACCGAGCTGGATGTGTATAATGTCCGTAAGGAGAACAATCTGTTCCCTGTGTTCAAAATGGTGGATACCTGCCATACCAACGCCTACATTCCTTACTTCTATTCTTCCTACACAGGTGAGAACACCTCCAAACTGACAGAAAAGAAGAAAATCGTTGTTTTGGGTGCCGGCCCCATCCGTATCGGTCAGGGCGTGGAGTTTGACTATTCTACGGTTCATGCTGTTATGACCATTCGGGACTCCGGCTATGAGGCAATTATTATTAATAACAACCCGGAAACAGTTTCCACAGACTATACGACTGCTGACAAGCTGTATTTTGAGCCTTTGACTCCGGAAGATGTTATGAATATCATTGAGTTTGAGAAGCCTGAGGGCGTTATTGCATCTTTGGGCGGTCAGACTGCGATCAATTTGGCACAGCCCTTGACCGACCGTGGCGTAAAAATCATCGGCACGGATTGTGCTGCCATCGATAAAGCAGAGGACCGCAATGCCTTTGAGAATCTGCTTAATGAACTGGACATTCCCCGTGCAAAGGGCCGCGCAGTTACCAAGATTGAAGATGGCATTGCAGCCGCTGCTGAAATCGGCTATCCTGTATTGGTGCGTCCTTCCTTCGTTTTGGGCGGCCGCGCTATGCAGATCGTTGCAAACGAGGATCAGCTGCGCCACTATCTGCGTACTGCGGTTGAAATTGATGAGGACAAGCCTGTACTGGTTGATAAATATATTCAGGGCCGCGAGGTAGAGATTGACGCAATCTGCGACGGCAGAGATGTGTTTGTACCCGGCATTATGGAATTGGTCGAGCGTACCGGTGTCCACTCAGGCGACTCCATTTCCGTTTATCCGCCTTTCTCTATCAGTGATCGTGTGAAGGGGATCATTCTGCAATATGCAAAGAAACTGGGCTTAGGTATTGGTATTGTAGGCCTGTTTAACATTCAGTTTATTGTGGATGAGAACGACAATGTGTTTATTATCGAGGTCAATCCCAGATCTTCCCGTACGGTTCCGTTCCTGAGCAAGTCTACCGGTTATTCTCTGGCAGATATTGCAACAGAGGTAATTTTGGGCAAGAGCCTGAAGGAGCTGGGTATCTTTGATATTTATCCTAACGAAAAAGATCGCTGGTATGTAAAGGCACCTGTATTCTCCTTTAATAAGATCCGCGGACTGGATGCCTATTTGTCTCCGGAAATGAAGTCTACCGGTGAAGCAATCGGCTATGACCGTACAATGACAAGAGCGCTGTATAAGGCGCTGCAGGCTTCCGGTATGCACCTGCAGAACTATGGCACTGTGTTTGCTACTATCGCTGACAAGGATAAGGAAGAGGCACTGCCGTTGATCCGTCGGTTCTATGAACTGGGCTTCAATATTGAGGCTACAGATGGTACTGCAAAATTTTTGAAACAGAACGGTATCCGCACCCATGTGCTGCAGAAGATCAGCACCGGCAGTGAGGAAATTCCCGATGCATTGCGTCAGGGTCATATTGCGTATGTTATCAACACACGGGACCCCGGCTCCGATCATGATGATGGCTTGAAGATCCGTCAGCTGGCAACAGAGTATAATGTAACCATGTTTACTGCGTTGGATACGGTTAAGGTTCTTTTGGATGTTCTGGAGGAAACGACCCTGACCATTTCCACCATTGATGCGTAACTACAATAAGATTGCCGTATGGGCGGACTAACCGCCCATGCGGATTTCCTTGAGGTAGAAAAATGAAACAAAGTGTATTTGAAATCATTGAAAATACGGCATTGACGGAAAATGTCTATAAAATGACACTGCGTGGCGATACATCTGCCATTACAACACCCGGTCAGTTTGTGAACATTCAGTTGGACGGTCTGTACCTGCGAAGACCCATTTCTGTATGCGATGTGCAGGGTGATCTGCTTACCATTATCTACAAAGCCGTAGGACGCGGAACAAAGCAGATGGCGCAAATGCAATCCGGCAAGCTGGATATTTTAACGGGCTTGGGAAATGGCTATGACCTGACATTGTCCGGGGATAAGCCTGTTTTGCTGGGTGGCGGCGTTGGTGTGCCGCCTATGTACCTGCTGGCAAAACAGTTGATTGCCCAGGGTAGGGCAGTAAAGGTCATTCTTGGCTTTAATACGGCTCAGGAGGTCTTTTACGAGGGCCAGTTCCGGGAGCTGGGCGCAGATGTAACGGTAACAACCGTGGACGGTTCTTACGGAATGAAGGGTTTCGTTACCGATGCGCTGAAGGCTATGGACTACACATATTTCTACACCTGCGGACCGGAACCCATGCTGAAGGCTGTTTACAGTGCTTCTAAAACTTCCGGACAGATGAGCTTTGAGAAACGCATGGGCTGCGGTTTTGGTGCATGTATGGGCTGTTCCTGCAAAACCATTACCGGCTATAAGCGTATTTGCAAGGAAGGACCGGTTATGAAGAAGGAGGAGATCTTGTGGGAAAACTGAGTGTTAATTTGTGCGGTATTGAACTGGACAATCCTGTGATCCCGGCCTCCGGTACATTTGGTTATGGCTACGAGTATGCAGAGCTGTACGATATTAACTGTTTGGGTACATTTTCTTTTAAGGGCACAACAAAAGATCCCCGATTCGGAAATCCCACACCCCGCATTGCGGAGTGCACTGCCGGCATGATCAATGCAGTTGGTCTGCAGAATCCCGGTGTGGAAAAGGTGATTTCTCACGAACTTCCGGAGCTGAAAAAATGTTTCCACAAGCCGGTTATGGCCAATGTCAGCGGTTTTTCTGTGGAAGACTATGCCTATACCTGCCAGAAGCTGGATAAGGAAGAACAAGTCGGCTGGCTGGAAGTGAATGTCAGCTGCCCTAATGTGCATGGCGGGGGTATGAGCTTTGGCACAGATCCTATGGCTGCGGCCGAGGTTACTGCTGCGGTTAAGAAGGTTACTACCAAGCCTGTGATTGTGAAGCTGAGCCCCAATGTTACGGATATTGTGAGTATTGCAAAGGCTTGTGAAGACGCCGGCGCAGACGGTATCAGCCTGATCAATACCATGTTGGGCATGCGGATTGACCTGCGTAGCCGCAAGCCGATTATTGCCAATAAAATGGGCGGATTTTCCGGTTCTGCGATCTTCCCGGTTGCTGTTCGAATGGTCTATCAGGTGGCAAATGCAGTGAAGGTTCCGGTGATCGGCATGGGTGGCGTTAGCTGCGCAGAGGATGTAGTAGAAATGATGCTAGCCGGTGCTACCGCAGTAGAAGTCGGTGCAGCGAATCTTGTGAATCCCTATATCTGCCGGGATATCATTTTGGATCTGCCCGGGGTGATGGACAAATATAAAATCGAAAAATTAAGTGATATAATTGGAGGGGTTCAATAATGGGTAAGGATGTTATTGTGGCTTGCGATTTTGCCAGTGCAAAACAGACATTTGAATTTTTGGATAAGTTCACCGGCCGTAAGCCCTTTGTTAAGATCGGTATGGAGCTTTACTATGCAGAAGGTCCGGAAATTGTGAAGCAGATCAAGGCAAGAGGACATAAGATCTTCCTGGATTTGAAGCTGCACGATATTCCCAATACCGTTAAAAAGGCAATGGCAGTTTTGAGCAATTTGGATGTGGATATTACCAACCTCCATGCTGCCGGTGCAACTGCCATGATGCAGGGCGCTTTGGAGGGATTGACCCGTCCGGACGGTAGCCGTCCGCTGCTGATTGCAGTAACCCAGCTTACATCTACCGATCAGGAGACTATGGAGCGGGATATTCTGATTAAGGAACCGATCGATCAGGTCGTTATGCATTACGCCAAGACTGCGAAAAATGCCGGACTTGACGGCATTGTATGTTCTCCTCTGGAGGCAAGCAAGGTTCATGATATCTGTGGAAAAGAATTTTTGACAATCACACCCGGCGTTCGCTTTGCTGACGGCGATGTTGGCGATCAAAAGCGGGTTATGACACCTGCACAGGCAAAACAGATTGGGTCTGACTATATTGTGGTTGGCCGCCCCATTACGGCTGCAGCAGATCCTGTTGCTGCATATGAGCGTTGCGTGGCAGAATTCTGCGATTAATGGAAAAGGAGAGAGAATATGGAGGCTTATAAAAGAGAGTTTATTGCGTTCCTGCAGGGTGCAGGTGTTCTGAAATTTGGTGATTTTACTGCCAAATCCGGCCGCAAGATTCCTTACTTTGTGAATGCCGGTATGATCAAAACCGGTGATGAGATTGCAAAGCTGGGCGAATTCTATGCAAAAGCTTATGCTGAAAAGCTTGGCAATAAAAAGAGTGTTCTCTATGGACCTGCATACAAGGGCATTTCCATTGCTGTTTCTGCAGCCGTCGCCCTGAGCAAAAATGGATTGGATGTTCCTTTCTTCTTTAACCGTAAGGAAGTGAAGGATCACGGCGAAGGTGGCGTGTTTGTTGGATATGTTCCCCAGGCTGGTGAAGAGATCGTTATTGTGGAAGATGTTATTACCGCCGGCACAGCAATTCGTGAAAGCATGGCGATCCTGAGCGGTCTAGAGGGTGTAAAGGTGGCAGCTACATTCATTATGGTTGACCGTAAGGAAAAGGGCCAGGGCGAAAAGCTGGCTATGCAGGAGATCGAGGATGAATTTGGATTCCCTGTATATTCTGTTGTGGATGTATACGATATTATCGAATATTTGGAAGAAGACCCTGCAAATAAGGAAAATGTGGAGCGGATCAAGAACTATCTGGCAGTAAATGGAGCGAAGGCATGAGAAGTCTGATTGATATTGTTGATTTCTCCGTTGAGGAGTTGGATGAGCTGTTAAAGACAGCCTGCGATATCAGCCAGAATCCGGAAAAGTATGCAGATTGCTGCCACGGTAAGAAGCTGGCCACCCTATTCTTTGAACCGTCTACCCGAACTCGCTTGAGTTTTGAAGCGGCTATGTATGAGCTTGGTGGCAATGTTCTTGGCTTTTCTGAGGCAGGCTCCTCTTCTGCAGCCAAGGGCGAAAGTGTTGCAGATACTGCAAAGATGATCAGCTGTTATGCAGATATTATGGCGATGCGTCATCCTAAGGAGGGCGCACCTTATGTTGCAGCTAAGAGTGCATCTATCCCTGTAATTAATGCTGGCGATGGTGGCCATTGCCATCCCACACAAACGCTGGCAGACCTTTTGACAATTTACCGCGAGTTTGGTCGTCTTGATAATCTGACAATTGGCTGCTGTGGAGACCTGAAATACGGCAGAACAGTTCATTCCCTAATTTCTGCTATGAGCCGTTACAACAACATTAAAGTGGTTCTGATCGCACCGGATGAGCTGCGGCTGCCGAAATATGTCAAGTATGAGGTCTTGGAGAAGAATGGCATGGACTATGTGGAAACCACTTCTCTGGATGAAGCCATTGGAGAGCTTGATGTTCTGTACATGACCCGTATTCAGCGGGAGCGCTTTGACAGTTTTGACGAGTATGAACGTCTAAAGGACAGCTATGTTCTGACAGCAGAGAAAATGAAGAATGCGAAGCCGACAATGCGTGTTCTGCACCCGCTGCCCCGGGTAAATGAAATTAGCGTTAAGGTAGATGCAGATCCCAGAGCAGCATATTTTCGTCAGGCATTGAACGGTAAATATATGCGTATGGCGTTGATTTTGAAGCTGCTGAAGGAAGCAGAAGAGGGTAGACAAATGGAGGAATTTTCACAGACGATCGTGAACGATCTTCACTGCGATAATCCTCGCTGTATTACCTCTACAGAGCAGGAGCTGGATCACATTTTCCGTGTGGTAGATCCCCAACGGGGTATCTGCAGATGCATCTACTGTGAGTCGAAAAAGGTACTCGACACACGGTAACAAGCCTGAAAAATACACCTAACTACATCTTGTACAAAACGGGGATATTATCTGACATAAATAGTATTAAAAAGGGAGAAAACGACCTGGTTTACCTTGACATGACAGGGCCATCATGGTAGAATGTTCGTGTAATAATTAACGTTCTTTGCGACTGACGGAATATGTGGAGCACCACAGAGGAACAAAGAATGGAAAATGCCGACCGTCTGGGCGCAATTAACTCGTATGGGTTGATTGCGCCCTTTTTAGGTTTAGGAGGTTTGCTTGTGAAAAAAGTTGGAATCGTAATGGGTAGCGACAGTGATCTACCAATTGTACAAAAGGCTGTGGATATGCTCAAGAGCTTAGATGTTCCTTATGAGGTGCATATCTATTCTGCCCACAGAACGCCGGTTGAGGCTCGTGATTTCGCCCTTAGCGCAAGAGCGAACGGTTTTGGCGCAATTATTGCTGCAGCCGGGATGGCTGCCCATCTTGCCGGTGCCATCGCAGCAAATACAACCTTGCCTGTGATTGGTATCCCCTGCAAGGGACCTGTTCTTGACGGTATGGATGCCCTGCTTTCTACCGTTCAGATGCCGACTGGTATTCCGGTTGCTACGGTAGCCATTAACGGTGCAGCCAACGCAGCACTGCTTTGTGCACAGATCATTGCTGTGGAAGATAAGGACTTGGCTGCAAAACTGGACGCAAAGCGCGCAGAAGATGCCCGAAAGGTTCTTGACAAGGACAGCATAATTGCTGCCAACCTGTAAAATATTCATTCATAGGATTTATAAAGGAGAAACGATTATGGAAAAGAAGCTTGTTTATACTGGTAAGACTAAGGACGTATTTGCATTGGACAATGGCAATTACCTTCTGAAGTTTAAGGACGATTGCACCGGTAAGGACGGTGTGTTTGATCCCGGTGAAAACGCTGTTGGTTTGACCATTGAAGGCGTTGGCGATGTTAACCTGCGCATGTCTATTTATTTCTTTGAGAAGATCAATGCAGCCGGCATTAAGACCCACTATGTGAGCGCTGATCTTGCAAATACAACCATGGAAGTTCTGCCCGGTAAGGTGTTCGGTAAGGGCCTGGAGGTTATTTGCCGTTACAAGGCAGTTGGCTCTTTCTATCGTCGTTACTCCGATTACTGTGTGGAAGGTCAGGATCTGCCTGCATATGTGGAGACCACCTTTAAGAACGATGAAAAGGGCGATCCGCTGGTAACCAAGGACGGCCTGGTTGATTTGGGCGTTATGACATCTGAGCAGTACGACGATCTGAAGGCAATGACACAGGCTATTACAAAAATCGTTGCCGACGACCTGAAGGAAAAGGGTCTGGATATGTATGATATTAAGTTTGAGTTTGGTTATGACGCAGACGGTAAGGTTATGCTGATCGACGAGATCGCTTCCGGCAATATGCGCGTTTACAAGGACGGTCAGTATGTTGACCCCATGACACTGAACAAACTGTTTTTTGCATAAGTAAGGATTTGTTTTGACGGACAGCGGTAAAACCGCTGCCCGCCAAAATACTGTTTATCAATTTTTCTTGTCTGAGTAAAGGAGTAGAGCATGGGAGGATTTTTTGGAATTACATCCGTTTCAGATTGCATTGAGGATGTGTTCTTTGGTGTGGATTACCATTCTCATTTAGGCACGCGCCGTGGTGGTATGGCGGCATGTGATGCCCAAATCGGTTTGCAAAGGGATATCCACAATATCGAAAACTCTCCGTTTCGAACAAAGTTTGAGCATGTACTGGAGGAAATGAAGGGAACAGCTGCTATTGGCTGTATTAGCGACACAGATCCGCAGCCGTTGCTGATTCGTTCTTGCCTTGGAACTTATGCCATTACCACAGTGGGTATTATCAATAATGCTACTGATCTGATCGATCAGTACTTGTCATTTAGCGGTGGTCATTTTGATGCTATGACTGGCGGAAAGGTGAATTCTACAGAGCTTGTGGCTGCACTGATCAGTCAGAAGAGTAGCTTTGTTGACGGAATTCAGTTTGCACAGAGGGTGATTGAGGGCACGGCGAATATTCTGATTCTAACCAATGACGGCAAGCTGATCGCGGCCCGAGATCGAATGGGAAGAATCCCGGTACAAATCGGTAAGAATGAGGAAGGCTACTGTGTATCCTTTGAACAGTTTGCCTACACAAAGCTAGGTTACGAGCATGTGTGCGAGCTGGGACCCGGTGAAATTGTGGAGCTTACGCCGAAGGGGATGACCCAGCTTGCAAAACCGGGCAAAGAGATGCGGATGTGTGCATTTCTGTGGAGCTACTACGGCTATCCTACCTCCAATTATGAAGGTGTGAATGTTGAGGCTATGCGCTATCGCAATGGCGCTGCCATTGCAGAGCGGGATATGGCTTGCGGCCGATCAATGGATATCGATTATGTGGGTGGCGTTCCCGATTCCGGTACACCCCATGCAATCGGCTACGCGAACCGGAGCGGTTTGCACTTCGCCAGAGCGTTTATTAAGTATACACCTACCTGGTCCAGAAGCTTTACGCCTGCCCGTCAGTCTGATCGAAACAAGATTGCAAAAATGAAGCAGATTCCTGTTCATGAACTGATTGAAAACAAGAATTTGCTGTTTGTGGACGATTCTATTGTTCGCGGAACACAGTTGAAGGAAACCGTTGATTTTCTCTATGAGAACGGTGCAAAATCTGTTCACATGCGTTCTGCCTGTCCGCCGATTATGTATGGTTGTAAATACCTGAATTTCTCCCGTTCTACCAACGATATGGACCTGATCTCCCGTCGGGTAATTGTGGAACTGGAGGGTGAGGAAGGCCTAAAGCATATTGATGAGTATGCAAATGGCGATACAGAGCGTGGCAAAGCTATGCGTAAGGCAATTTCTGAGAAGTTTAAATTTGCATCCTTGGGATTCCAGACTCTGGATGGCGTGATCAATGCCATCGGTATGGAGCCCTGTAAGCTGTGTACCTATTGCTGGACCGGCAAGGAATGATATAAAGGAGAGCGAGATTATGGAAAAGAGTTATTCCGCCAGCTACGCCGCTGCAGGCGTAGATATTACTGCAGGTTACCGTGCAGTGGAATTGATGAAGAAGCATGTTGCCCGCACCCGCAACGAAGGTTGCCTGGATGATGTGGGCGGCTTTGGCGGCTGTTTTGGCTTGCCGGTTGCAGGCATGGAGGAACCGGTGCTGGTTTCCGGCACTGACGGCTGCGGTACAAAGGTAAAGCTTGCAATTTTGATGGACAAGCACGATACCATCGGTATTGATGCAGTTGCTATGTGCGTCAATGACATTATTTGCTGCGGTGCAAAGCCCCTGTTTTTCCTGGACTACATTGCCTGCGGCAAGAATATTCCTGAGAAGATTGCCGAAATTGTAGGCGGCGTTGCAGAAGGCTGTGTCCAGTCCGGTGCTGCACTGAACGGTGGCGAAACTGCGGAGCATTCCGGTATGATGCCTGTTGAGGAATATGATTTGGCCGGTTTTGCTGTAGGTATTGTAGATAAGAAAAAGATCATCGACAATACCCGTATGCGTGCAGGTGATGTTGTGATCGCACTGCCTTCTACAGGTATCCACTCTAATGGATTCAGCCTGTGCCGCAAGGTGTTTGATATTGACAACAATAACCCCGATCTGTATGTTCCCAAGGAGGAGCTGGGCGGAAAGACAACTGCTGAGGCGTTGTTGGTGCCTACCAAAATCTATGTCAAGTCTGTTTTGGCTTTGCTGGAAAAGGTGGATGTAAAGGGCATCAGCCATATCACGGGCGGCGGTTTCTATGAAAACATTCCCCGTTCCATTCCTGATGGCCTGGGTGCAGTGATCGACAGAAGTGCAGTAAAGATTCTGCCTATTTTCGATTTGATTGCAAAGACCGGTAATATTCCGGAGCGGGATATGTTCAATACATATAACATGGGTGTCGGTATGAGCATTGTAGTACCTGCTTCTCAGGTTGACCTTGCATTGGAAGTGCTGAAAGCCAATGGGGAAGACGCATATGTTATCGGTAAGATTGTAGAGTCTGATAACAAGATTGTTATTGCTTAAAAAGGGGAGTCGTGAATGGACAAGGCAAGAATTGCTGTTCTTGTATCCGGTGGTGGTACGAATCTGCAAGCACTGATTGATTCACAGAAAAATGGGGAATTGGTTAGCGGCGAGCTTGCATTGGTAATTTCCAATAACGCCAATGCCTATGCCCTTACAAGAGCCGAAAATGCCGGAATTGCTACCGCAGTTGTTTTGAAGAAGGAATGTGGATCACAGCTGGCATTCGAGGAAAGAATCAAGAAATT
>JAZRNS010000079.1:0-4903 GCA_045648245.1 Faecousia sp.
AAGGGTACCGCAGCAGGTGGCGGCAACGCTCTGCTGATGCCTATGACCGAATTCTCTCTGGGTCTGACCGGCGATATTAACGACATTATGAATGCCCACAACCTGGCAATGGTTGCCCTGACTGCCCGTATGCAGCACGAGCGCAACAACACCGACGAGTGGCTGGCTGCTAAGGGCCTGAAGCGTCTGGACATCGACCCCAAGCGCGTGGAGATGGGCTGGATCATCGACTTCTGCGCACAGAGCCTGCGTAACATCATCATCGGTATCGGCGGCCGTCTGGACGGCTTCATGATGGAGTCCAAGTTCGGTATCGCTGTTGGCTCTGAGCTGATGGCTATTTTGGCTGTTGCTAAGGATCTGAAGGATCTGCGTGAGCGTATCGGCAAGATCGTTGTTGCATATTCCAAGACCGGTGAGCCTGTTACCTGTGAGGACCTGGATGTTGCCGGCGCTATGACCGCTTGGATGCGTAACGCCATCAACCCCACCATGTGCTACTCCGTTGAGCATCAGCCTGTTCTGATCCACGCCGGTCCTTTCGCAAACATTGCTATCGGCCAGTCCTCCGTTATCGCTGACCGTCTGGCTCTGAAGCTGTTCGACTACCATGTTACCGAGTCCGGCTTCGCAGCTGACATCGGCTTCGAGAAGTTCTGGAATGTTAAGACCCGTCTGAGTGGCCTGACTCCCAACGTTTCCGTTCTGGTTGCTACCGTTCGTAGCTTGAAGATGCACGGCGGCGGTCCCAAGGTTACTCCCGGCGCACCCCTGCCCAAGGAGTACAAGGAAGAGAATCTGGAGCTGTTGGAGAAGGGTACTTGCAACCTGTTCCACCATGTCAACACCATTCTCAAGTCCGGCATCACCCCCGTTGTTTGTATCAACCGTTTCTACACCGATACCGACGCAGAAGTTGCTCTGCTGAAGAAGCTGTGTGCTGAAAAGGGCATCCGTTGCGCCGAGTCTAACCACTGGCGTTACGGCGGCGAAGGTGCTGCTGAGCTGGCTCAGGTTGTTGTGGAAGCTTGTGAGGATAAGAACGAGATCAAGTTCCTGTACGATCTGGAGATGCCCCTGCGTCAGCGCGTTGAGCTGATCGCTAAGGAAGTTTACGGTGCTGACGGTGTTGTTTGGCTGCCCCTGGCAACTGAGAAGGCACAGCGTTTTGAGGCTGATCCCAAGTACGCTGACTACTGCACCATGATGGTTAAGACCCACCTGTCTTTGTCTGACGACCCCACTAAGAAGGGCGTTCCCACCGGCTGGAAGCTGACCATCCGCGACATTCTGGAGTACGGCGGCGCTAAGTTCCTGTGCCCCATGGCTGGTACTATCTCTATGATGCCCGGTACTGCAGCTGACCCTGCATACCGCCGCGTGGATGTGGATGTGGAAACTGGCAAGGTGTCTGGCTTGTTCTAATGATTCCTATAAGCAGAGGCGGGCAACCGCCTCTGCTTTTGGAGCATTAAAAGATAGTAAAATGTAGGGGGGGGGCTTGCCCCTGCCAAAAGGCTTCTCCTTTAGGAGAAGCTGTCAGCATAGCTGACTGATGAGGTGAAAATCTGAAAGCCACACCTCATCCACCGCAAGCGGTCCCCCTTCCCCTCAAGGGGAAGGCTTGGCGGGAGCAAGCCCCCGCCCTACAATAGAAAGTTAGGAGAAATTTTGTTATGGATATGACAATGGAAAATTGTCGGAAATTTGTTGAGGTTCTGGCATCTGACGCACCCGCTCCCGGCGGCGGCGGTGCTGCTGCACTGGTTGGCGCGATCGGTACTGCACTGGGCAACATGGTTGGCTCTTTGACCGTGGGTAAGAAAAAGTATGCCGAGGTGGAGGCTGAAATCATCGACCTGAAGGCAAAGTGCGACAAGCTGCAGAAGGAGCTGCTGGATCAGGTGGAAGCAGACGAAGTAAACTTCCTGCCTTTGGCTAAGGCTTACGGCATTCCAAAGGACGATCCCAACCGGGATAAGGTTATGGAAGAGGCAACCATCATTGCTTGCTCCACCCCCATGAAGATCATGGAGCTGTGCTGCCAGGCAATCGAGTACATCGCTGTATTTGCGGCAAAGGGCAGCCGTCTGGCTGTTTCTGATGCCGGCTGCGGCGCTGTTTGCTGCAAGGCTGCCCTGCAGGCAGCTTCCCTCAATGTGTTCATCAACACCAAGACCCTTAAGAACCGTGAGGTTGCTGAGGAAATGAATGCTAAGGCGCTGGGGATGCTGGCAAAATACGGCGCAATGGCAGACGAGATATTCAATGCTGTCAAGGCTGGCTTTGGTGTATAATTAAAATAATGATAATGTAGGGGCGAGCTGCGGTCGCCCACGGGCGAGCACAGCTCGCCCCTACGATGTTTTACTAGGAGGAAATAGAAAATGGCAAAGAGATTGCTTGGTAAAGAAGTCAATGAAGCACTGGTTGCTGCCCTGCAGGCACGCACCGCTGCGTTGAAGGAAAAGGGCATCCAGCCCACCCTGGGCATCATCCGTTTGGGCGAGAATCCCTCCGACCTTAGCTACGAAAAGGGCGCAACCAACCGCGCTGCAGAAGTGGGCGTAGCAGTTAAGAATTACATCCTGCCTGAGGATGCTTCCAAGGAAGATGTGCTGAAGGTAATTGACGAAGTGAATGCAGACGATTCCGTTCACGGCGTGCTGATGTTCCGTCCTCTGCCCAAGCACCTGAAGAACGATCAGGATGAGATCTGCAACCGCCTTGCTCCCAGCAAGGATGTGGATTCCATGACCCATATGAGTAACGCCGGCGTGTTTGAAGGTCAGGATCTGGGCTATGCTCCCTGCACCCCCGCCGCTTGCATGGAGATCTTGGATCACTACGGCATTGATTGCAAGGGAAAGAACGCTGTGGTCATCGGCCGTTCTCTCGTAGTTGGCAAGCCTGCGGCTATGATGCTCATGGCAAAGAATGCAACCGTTACCATCTGCCACACCAGAACCGTAAATACCGCTGAGATCTGCAAGAATGCAGACATCATCGTTACCGCTGCCGGTGTGCTGAACAGCCTGACAAAGGACTTTGTCCGTCCCGGTCAGATTGTTATTGATGTTTCCATGAACTGGAATCCTGAGAAGATCACCACCAAGGGCAAGGGCGGCATGTCCGGCGACTGCGTCTTCGACGAGGTCGAGCCCATTGTAGAAGCCATCACCCCTGTTCCCGGTGGTGTTGGGGCAGTTACTACCACCGTGCTGATGAAGCATGTTGTTGAGGCTGCTGAGAAGATCTAATGGAATACTTACCTGCATAACTGACGGAATTGCGGAGCACCGCAAGGGAGTGCAGGCGTAAAAAGCCGACCGTCTGGGCAATTCGAACACAATGGGCTCGGATTGCCCGGATTTGTTTAGAGGTGTATTATGAAAAAGTTAAATCAGTTAGAAGAAAGTAAGTTTTTAAGAGTATTTTTTGCCTTTGTTTCCCTGTGCTTTTTGGTTGCAGCCTTTTTGATGCCGGACCGCAGCAGTGTATTTTCCGGACTTTGGAAAATCTGCACCGGCACTTGTAAAATTTCAACCAACTACTTTGCCCTGGGCGGCTTTTCTGCTACCTTTCTGAACATGGGGCTGGTGGGTCTTGTGTGTACGGCGCTGTGCTGCCTGCCTGGAGCAAAGCCCAATAACGTTACGACCCTGGGCGTACTGCTGACCATTGGTTTCGGCTCTTGGGGCATTAACCCCTTGAACATGATCCCCACTATTTTGGGCGTTTTCCTGTATTGCGCTGTGAAGAAAGAAAAGCCGGGTGCTATGTCCAATGCCATGCTGTATTCCACCGGTATTGCGCCCCTGATCTCCGATCTGCTGTTCCGCTATCCCGGCGTGGACTACATCGGCTTTAACGGCTTGGGACTGGGCCTTGCCTTGGGTGTGGGCTTGATTATTGGCTTCTTCCTGCCTGCGGGCCTTGCCCATTCACCAAATATTCACAAGGGCTATGACCATTATTCTGCCGCTGTCCCCATTGGTATGACCGCATTTTTCCTGCGTGCTGTGCTTTACAATGTCATGCTGGGCACTACCCCTGCTAAGCTGGGCCTTTCCACCATGGCTGCTCTGGATGTAGTGGCTGACCCGGCTGCCAACATCTTCTGCATTGGGGTGTTTGGGCTGTGTATTGTTGCCGCACTGCTCATGGGCTGCAGGATGAAGGACTACTGGAACCTTTTGAAGGATCCCGGTCATGGCGTATCCTTCACCACTAAGTATGGCAACGCACCCTTCCTGATGAATGTGGGCGTGTTTGGTCTGATGATCGTTGGCTATTTTAACCTTGCCGGTGCTATTGACGGGGTGAATGTGTGGACCGGTATGACCTTTGGCATCGTGTTTTGCATGCTGGCTACCTGTAACTCCGGCAGCCATCCCGGCAATGTATGGCCCATCATGGTAGGCTACATAGCAACCTCCTTCCTGTTTGGCTGGATCTTTAAGGCCTTGGGCGGGGAGGGCTACGGTTTGACCATCGGCAACCAGTCTATTCTGATTGGTCTGTGCTATGCCAATGGCCTTTCCCCCATTTCCGGCAAGTACGGCTGGGCCTATGGCATGCTGGCCAGCGGATTGCACTATCTGCTGGTAACAGCGGTTCCGGATATGCACGGCGGCTTCTGTTTGTATAACGGCGGCTTCACCGCGGCAATTATTTGTCTGCTGCTGGTTCCCCAGCTAGAGCGGTTTTGCCGCACCAAGGAAGAGCGGAAGCAGAAGAAAGTAGAAACAAAATAAATCAAATGGGTCTGTTGCAAAACACAAAAAATGATCGATCACACTTGTAGGGGCGATCATTGATCGCCCGCGGGCGCACAATGTGCGCCCCTACATCCACCATCGAAGGATTATTTTCATAAGAAGAAAGGGTCTGTTGCAAAATT
>JAZRNS010000080.1:0-3392 GCA_045648245.1 Faecousia sp.
GCCAGCTCATCTTCACCCAGGAAAATGGCGTAGGGAATGCCCATTTTGTCGGCATAGCTCATTTTCTGCTTAAATTTCTTTTGCTCGCCGTAAAGCTGCACCCGCACGCCAGCGGCGCGAAGGGTCTCGGCAAGCGCAATGGCAGGAGCAGGATCGTCGGTCATAGGCAGAACCAAAGCATCTGCCGGTGCGCTGGGAAGCTCCGGGTTCAAAAGACCCTGCTCATCGAGCACATAGAACAGACGGGTCAGACCGATGGAAATACCCACACCGGGCAGCGCCTTGTCAATATAGTACCCGGCCAAATTGTCATAGCGGCCGCCGGAGCAGACAGAGCCGATCTCCGGGTGATCCAAAAGGGTGGTCTCGTAAACGGTGCCGGTATAGTAGTCCAGACCTCTTGCGATGGTCAGATCCACAGAGAAATTCTCCTCAGGAACACCGAAGGCAGACAGGTTCTTTGTAACGGCGGTCAGCTCGGCAAAGCCCATATCAAAGGTCTCGTCCTTGCCCAAATAACCCTCCAAAGCAGACAGCACTTCGCTGTTGGCACCCCGAATGGCAATAAACTTCAAAATTTCTGCAGCTTGTTCTTCTGTAAGACCGATCTCAGAAATCAGAAGGCCGGAAACCTTTTCTGCACCGATCTTATCCAGCTTATCCACGGTGCGCATAATGTCGCCGCTCTTTTCAGAAAGACCCAGCATGGAATAAAAACCGGTAAGGATCTTGCGGTTATTTACCCGGATCTGGAAGCGTTGCAAGCCAAAGCCGCGGAACACCCGATAAATGATGGCAGGGATCTCTGCCTCGTTCAAAATGTCCAGCTTGCCGTCGCCGATGATATCGATGTCGGCCTGATAGAATTCACGGAAACGACCCCGCTGTGCCCGCTCGCCCCGGTAGACCTTGCTGATCTGATAGCGGCGGAAGGGGAAGGACAGGTCATTATAATGCAGCGCTACATACTTAGCCAGAGGAACAGTCAGGCCGAAACGAAGAGCCAGACCGCTGTCGCCCTTTTGGAAGCGGTAGATCTGCTTTTCGGTTTCCCCGCCGCCCTTTGCCAAAAGAATCTGGGCGTCTTCAATGGCAGGGGTGTCCAGAGGGGCAAAGCCGTACAGGGAATAGGTCTGACGCAGGACCTGCATCATTGTTTCGAACTTGATCTGCTTTTGAGGCAGCAGCTCCATAAAACCGGACAGGGTCCGGGGTTTGATAATTGCCATAGTTAAAACCTCCAAAGTTCAGGGCGGGGGAGTACCCCGCCCTGTCCGGTGAATCTATATCAATACTTAGACTTATTGTGGTAAACAGCGCGCCAATCCAAATCGCCCCGCTGCAGACCCATAATCAGCATCTCAGCGCTGGCAAGATTGGTTGCGATGGGGACATTGTGCTTGTCGCAATGGCGAATGGTTTTTATCATTTGGGAATCTTCCCAGGGGTCTACATCGTTTGGGTCGGAGAATAGCAGAACCAGATCGATCTCATTATAAGCGATGCGGGCATTGATCTGCTGATGACCGCCTTGCTTATGGGACAGGAGCAGCGTAATGGGCAGACCGGTGTTGTCTGCGATCAGACGGCCGGTGGTGGCGGTGGCGAACAGAGTATGCCTGTTCAGCAAGCTTTTATATGCGGTACAGAATTGCACCATCAGTTCTTTTTTCTTGTCGTGGGCCAAAAATGCAATATTCACAACGCTCACTCCTTTTCTATATCTTCACAGGGACTTTCTTGCCCTGGAGTCGCTTTGCAATGCGTTGGCAAGCCCTAGCAGCACCTTTTTTTGTAAATGCCAGCAAGGGTTGCTTGAATGCGGCAGCCATAACTACATTTTCATCTTCCGGAACAAGACCGATCAAAGGCAGTCCCGAGCGGTCCATAATATCGTCCACGGTCAGCATCATGGCACGTGCCGTTTTTTTGCTGATGCGGTTGACGATCAGGCGCACATCGGTTTTTTCCATTAGCTCCAGCGCTTCGCCGGCGCGTCCGGCGTCCCGCACGGCAGCGGGGTCCGGACCGGTAACCAGTAACACCCGGTCAGCAAAGCGGGCAGCTAGCCGGAAGCCGGCATCGATACCTGCCGGAGCATCCAGCAGGACGAAGGAAAACTGTTTTCGGGCATCTTCCAGCATCTTGCCGAAGGCGTCTATATCTACTTCTTCTGCAGAGCAGTTTAAAGGGGCGGTGAGAAAGGATAAGGTGGGATACAGAGGGTGGCGCACAGCCATGTCCAAAGGATAGTCTCCCTGGCAGACCTCTAAAAAGGAAAGGGTGCTGAACTGGCTCAGACCCAGGGCAATATCCAAATTGCGCAGCAGCGCATCGCAATCGATGCAAAGAACATTTTCTCCTTGCTGCGCCAGCGCTTGGGCAATGCCTGCACACACGGAGGTTTTGCCCGTTCCGCCCTTACCGGACAGAACCGCGATCAACTGACCCATAGACCCACTCCTTCCTAAGGATTTGAATTGATTATAAAGCAATATCGCACAAAAAGCAAGAGTTTTTGCTTGAAAATTGGAAGTTTTTTCGACAATATAGACAAAAACGCCGTGAATATTCCCCGGCGGCGGACATAAACTTACTGAAAATGCAAAAAAACAGTTTACATTTCCTGTTTCCTGGTGTATGATACAGAAGAACAGAGTAGGAGACCTCGCGTGAAGTGCTGCCAAAATGGGGAGTTGTCTGGCAGACGAAGGACATAGTCCGCGATGAGGTGTCCGCACCCGCTGCGCCATATAGGATAACCTCCTTTATGGAAGGCGATGCTCGGTCGGGACGGTCGGCATTATGCTGTATTTCCTGCCGGTGTGTTTATCCGTCATGCTCCCCTTGTGCTTTGCACAGGGGCTTTTTGTTTGGACGGACAACCGCAGAAAATACTGCCGATACGCCTGCATAACAAGGAGGTTTTATTTCATGAAAAAAAGGGCAACGAAAACCATTGCCTACTGCGCCATGTTTGTGGCGCTGAGCGTTATCATGGCTCGGGTTCTATCCATCGCTACCCCCAACGGTGTCCGCTGGTCGGCAGATAAATTTCCGCTGTTTTTAGCTGGCATGCTGTTTGGTCCGCTTATGGGCGCACTGACCGGCTTTGCGGCAGATTTCCTTGGCAGTATTATGCAGTTCGGGTTTAACCCCCTGCTGTGCCCGCCGGCGATCTTATATGGCCTTTTTGGCGGCTTGATGCGTCGGTATATTCAAAAGAATCCCTCTGTGCTGCGGCTGGTGGTCAGCTATGCCCTGCCAGTGGTGCTGGGTTCGATCTTGTATCAAAGCGCCATGCTGGCATACTTTTATTTTGACGGCGTGTATGCCGAGGGCGTTTTGTATTATTTGAGCACCCGCACGGTCCAGTTTACCATTATGCTGGC
>JAZRNS010000081.1:0-11306 GCA_045648245.1 Faecousia sp.
ACGCGAACAATAAAACGCAACGGGGGCGAGCGTTCCCGCCGACGGCTCGACGGAGGCGAACCTCTATTTTCTTTCGCAGGAGCGAAAGAAAATGCAAACGAGTCCCTTCCGGCGTACGAAAGAACAACCGTAACTTTAATATGAGTTGCGGTTATTTTCTTTTTATGGTACAATAAGAAAAAGGCGGTGATTGTATGCCATTTCCTCTTACAAATCTTATATTACTCATATTTGGCCTTTTTACATACACTCATTTTAGATATAGTGTACATGCATATTGCAGAATATCAAAAATGAGCAAAAGCTATATTCGCAAGAACACAAAAGGAGTTTCGAATTTTTGGCTATACACACAACTCCACAAACAAAATAATCTTGGGGTACTGTATTACCTCAACCTGATTTATTTGGTTTGCTTGATTGCATTTTTAATTGCCTTTGCACTATCTTGGATCTCGTTTTTGAGAATACCTGTTATGATTATTGGCATTTTATTGGGTGTAGCGACCATTCCGGTGTTCTTTACCTCTTTGATCTACACCAATATTGAAGATGTAGGTCAACCATTTGTGATTTTCAAGGTGTTCAAGGGATATAACGGTAAAAGCAGACGATTTGCTACTGTGTATGATTGGCTGTTTTGTATTCTCCCGCTTGCATTATATATTTTCTTTCTCACGAGATAAGTACTGTTTATCGACTGCTAAAACCATTGGTATACAAGGCTTTTTAACCAAGTCCTATAAGAACAATCGTACCATTAAAAGGATTATCCCATTTGGGATAATCCTTTTAATTTTTATGATAGGAAGGGACTCGAACAATCAAATGCAACGCGGACGAGCGTTGCCGCCGACGGCTTGAGGTCGGCGAACCTTAATTTTCGCCTTTGGCGAAAATGCAAACGAGTCCCTTCCGGCGTACTGCAAAACCGCTACGCACCGGGTATCTGCTTTTTTGCTTATTCGATCAACAGCCCTTGACCGGTGGGAGCAAGCCCCGGCCCTACAGGAGGCGTAACACCAAATTACAGCCTACATATTTATAATGACAACACGGATGATTTGTGATAATCTAAAAGCAGAAAACATTGGGAGGTATTATTATGCAAACAAAGTTTTTTCTAATTCTCCTATTAACCCTTTCTTTGCTTCTTTTGGGTTGCAATAGTACTGTTCTTGAGACAGCCGCCACCGCAGGCACTACACAGGCAGAGACAATCACAAAAACCACGCTCCCTCCGGAGACTACAGTCGAGCCTACAACTGTTGAAACAAAGCCGCTTCACTCCCCTATTTATAACAGCACTTATACTGCAGAGCAGATCACCGCGTATTTTAACGAAGTTGTTCTGAGCATGGAATATAACGATGGTGCAGGCGATGTTACCCTAGTTCAGAAATGGATCTGCCCTATTTACTATTATATATATGGCGAACCTACGCAAGAGGATATCCAGGTGTTAAACGGTTTGTTTGAGCAACTAAATCAAATTCCCGGTTTCCCCGGTATCTACGCCGCAATAGAAGAATCCGCAGCTAATCTGACCTTTCATTTTATGGACAGCGCAATGCTCCAAGAAAGTTTTTCCGATATACTCAACGGAGAATATGCCCAAGGAGCCACCCAGTTTTGGTACTACACCGCCACAAACGAAATATATAACGCCCGTATCGGCTACTGTACAGATATTGACCAGCAGACCCGCAACTCTATTTTGTTGGAAGAGGTTATAAACACGCTGGGTATTTCCGATACTGTACTGCGGACAGACAGCATCGTCTATCAATATTCTGACGACAACACAGCATTGAGCGATGTCGACTGGATCATTTTAAGACTTCTGTACGATCCGGCGATCAAATGCAGCATGAATGCAGATGATTGCGCAGAGCTGCTCTCAGCACTTTACTTCTAAACCTAAAATATTCCCTCTTGTATTTTTTGTTATGTAAGGTTATAATATGCTAAGAATTGTAATAGGAGGTCATTTTTATGGCTGTAAAGATCGAAAAAACAACTATCATCGGTGATGTTCTGGATATCGCACCCCAGGCTGCTCCTCTGTTCTTCGCTATCGGCATGCATTGCTTAGGCTGCCCCTCTTCCAGAGGTGAAACTGTAGAAGAAGCTTGCATGGTTCACGGCGTAGAGTGTGAGCCCTTTCTGGCACAGCTGAACCGTTTCCTGGAGGCTTATGAAGCCGATCAGGCTTCCAAGCAGAACTAATCAATATCAGGGGCGGATTTTTATTCCGCCCCTTTTTTATATGGAGCGCATATTATGAACATTTCCCTCTCCCCCAGACTTAGTGCCTGTGGCAGTTTTGTCCACCCCGGTGATCGGGTGGCTGACATTGGCTGCGATCATGGTTACCTAAGTATACACCTGTTAAAAAGCGGGATTGCAGCTTCTGTAATCGCCTCTGATATTAATGAAGGACCGCTACAAAGTGCTGTGAGAAACGCGGCAAAATACGGCGTTACCGATAAAATTCAATTTTATCTTTCTGACGGTGCGCAAAACATCCCTCGGGAGTTTGACACTATGATCTGTGCGGGCATGGGCGCGGACACGATGGTTTCTATTTTAGAAGCGGCGCCCTGGCTGAAAAATGCCAATTACCGGCTGATCCTACAATGCCAATCCAAGACACCTATGCTGCGAAAATATCTAAACGCGAACGGCTGGCATATCCGGCAGGAGAAACCTTTGCGGGACGGACGGTTCTTGTACACGGTAATGGAAGTGGTTTATGCACCCGACCTTCCTCCTGTACGTGAGGCAGAGTGCTATATCCCCCCTGCCATGCTCCAAGGCGAATCTGAGATGCTGAGAGAATACTATCAGGATGTTCTGTTCCGTCTGCACAGAAAAGTCGCCGGCCGCGGTGCAGATTCAGAGCCATTACTGGTGCAGGTCGTTCAGGAACTGGAAGCACTGTCTAACCACCCCAAACTATCCCAAGGCAAGGAGGATTGAAATATGACAACTGTTCAGGATATTCTATCCTATATAGAAGCCATCGCTCCCGGTTATATGAAAATGGAGTGGGATAATGTAGGACTCCTATGTGGAAAAGCGGACCAGCCGGTACACAAAATACTGGTTGCCCTGGACCCTTTTGAAACCGTTTGTCAGGAGGCGCTGGAAATCGGTGCTGATTTGATCGTTACCCATCATCCGCTCATTTTTCATGCACCGGATTCTATCACCAACGAAACAGAGTTGGGACGCAGCATTCTTTTGCTTGCAGCCAACAACATCAGCGCTATCAATGCCCATACAAATCTGGATTGTGCACCCGGTGGTGTTAACGATGTGCTGGCACAAGCATTGGGTCTTTCTGAAATTCATGTAATTAACCCTGCGGGCACAGACGAGGAAGGCCGTCCCTGGGGCCTTCTGCGGGAAGGCGTTATCGCCCGTCAGAGCTTGTCCGCATTCTTAAACCACGTTAAAAACGCCCTGAGTTGTGAGGCTCTGCGGTTCGTGGATGGCGGAAAGTCTGTATACAAGGTCGCTGTGGGTGGTGGCTCTTGTGCCAGCGAGCTGCAGGCTGTGGTAAAGGCCGGTTGTGATACATTCGTTACCGCCGATGTGAAGTACAACCAGTTTTGGGAAGCAAAGGCCTTGGGTATCAATCTGATCGATGCCGGTCATTTTTACACAGAAAATCCTGTTTGTCCGGTTCTGTGCCATAAATTACAGGCCCGGTTTCCTGGGGTGCATGTAGAATTATCGAAAAAGCACACCGATTGCGCAAAATTCTTTTGTTAAATATTGATTTTGCATACCCAGATATGCTAAAATATTATGTAGTTTTGATTTAAGAGGGGAAGATTATCATGTCAGGACATTCCAAGTGGCAAAATATTCAAAAAACCAAAGGTGCACAGGATGCGAAACGTGCTGCCGCTTTTACCAAGATCGCAAAAGAGCTAATCGTCGCTGTTAAGGAAGGCGGCGGCATTACCGACCCTGCCAACAATTCCCGTTTGGCTACTGTTATTACCAAAGCTAAGGCCGCCAATATGCCCAACGACAACATTAAGCGTTGCTTGGAGAAGGCTTCCGGTGCAGGCGGCGGCGATAGCTATGAATCTATCACCTATGAAGGCTACGGCCCAGGTGGTGTTGCTGTAATCGTTGAAACCATGACTGATAACCGCAACCGTACTGCAGGCTCTATGCGCCATCACTTTGACAAGTTCGGCGGTAATTTGGGTGCTTCCGGCTGCGTCAGCTCGAGCTTTGACAAGAAGGGTGTTCTGGTTATTGACAACGAGGACGGCGACTATGACGAGGATGCCGTTATGATGGATGCAATGGATTGCGGTGCAGACGATTTCCAGTCCGAAGAATCCTGCTTCACCATTTATACCGATCCCGACGACTTTAACGCCGTTGCAGAAGCTATGGGCACAAAAAATTATTCCTTTGTTTCTGCACAGATCGAAATGGTGCCGCAAAACTACCAAAGGCTGGAGACCGAGGAGCACATTAAGCTAATGGAAAAGCTCATCGACATCATGGAAGAAGACGACGATGTGCAGAATGTTTGGCACAACTGGGATCAGGAATAAAAGAGCTTTTAAACATGCATATTAGTATAAATTCAGGCGTTTGCGATCGGGATTTGGATCCTGTTGCACGCTATGCACAGATAGCAAAGACAGGCTTTACCGCCATCGACTGGATGCTTGGTGGGGGTGCGAACACTCGCACTGCCGATTATGCAGGAAGGTGTATCTTTGAAAAGCCTTTAGACGAAGTTATTGCGCATTATGCAGAAGAATATGCCGCTATCCGCGACAACGGGCTTGTTATTACGCAGGCGCACGCACCCCAGCCTGCTTATCTGGCAGGACATCCTGATGTTACCGATTACTGCATCCGGATCTACAAGCGACTGCTTGAGTTTTGTCAGTATATCGGCTGCCCCCGGCTGATCATCCATGGTGTGGACTACAAATTTGACAACACAGTGGATCCACCGGAGGAAATTGACCGTCTGAACCGGTATTTGTTTGAATCCCTAATTCCCACAATGCTTCAGTGTAATGTGATGGTTTGCATGGAAAACCTTTATGTGCGTAAGTACAGAACTTCGAATGACGATGTGTTTATTGAGGGACCTGCCGCTGACCCCTATGCAACAGCGCAGCTTATTGACGAACTGAACGAAAAAGCCGGCAAGGAGATCTTTGGTCTTTGTTTGGATACGGGTCATATGCATATTGTCCGCAAGGATGCCCGTACTTATATCCCCATTCTAGGCAAGCGGATTAAGGCCTTGCACTTAAATGACAACAACTGTTTCGCTGACGATCATTTAGTTCCGCTGATGGGTACTGCTGATTGGGAAAACATCTGCAAAGGTCTGAAAAAGGTTGGATACTCCGGCGATATTAATTTCGAGGTTGGCGGAAACTTCCCCAAAATCCGTAGCGTCAGCAAGGATTTGATTTCACCCTGGTTGGAGCTGATATACAAAACCGGATTATGCTTCCGCAACATGATTCAAGAATAAGAAATGGCGCTGTCTGAAAACAAATACGACAGCGCCTTTTTCAGAAAACATTACACATAGGTAAAGCATTTCTCCTCCCGCGGGACTGGAAACCCGCCCCCTATGTTTCCTCAAAACGCACTTTATCGGCTAACACATTCCCTGAATATGCACAAACATTGCTTGTTTCGTTGACCACAAAGTACCGGTTACAACTCCTCACCGATGCGTCTCATTTCCCGTTGGAATATTCTTTTATAGAGTTTTTGATTGTTTTATATTGTTGTAAAACGGAAGTTTCTACAATCACTAAAAAATCCACAGATTATGGTAATATATCATCTTTGGCGCAAAAAGCTGCTTACCTACCGGTAAGCAGCTTTTTGCTTGGTTATTTCCGCGCATCAATCAGTACTTTGATTTCGGAAATTTGTTCTTTTGTGATGTCCTCGCGTTTGAGCAATGCTGCAAACAATCCAACGATCTCAGGTTTATGACGGTGGGAGAAAATGGTTGTTGCAAAATACTCCTCGCGAGTTAGTGTGGGTACAAAGGTGCGACCGTATGTCTTGCTCCGTTTTACGAAGCCAGCCTCACGGATTGCTCCTTTCTCCAGCAAACCATTGAGCAAAATGTGCACAGAGCTATCCTTCCATGACTTTCCCTCAGAACGCTCCAGAAGGTCTGCACGAGACAGCGGGATGTCAGCTGCCCACATTACGTCCATGATCTGCATTTCACTTTTTGTAAGTTCCATTATGATCCCCTCCTAGCATCTTTGAGTATTATACAATCCTTTCTGCATTTTGTCAATCATTTCACAACCAACACAGAAATTATTCGTAATAAATAAGGGGCTAAATGTCGTATTTTTGGATTTAACGGAACATTTCATTTAAATGTCGTGGTAATTTTTACCAATTAGTCCTCTGTTTCCCCAGACATATTTTCTTCCATACAGGCAGCTAAAATTTCCTTATTTGCCTCAATATCTACCTTTAAAACAGCCATGCCGTCAATATAAGCATTGGAGAACGTACCATCGGCAGGGACGCGCTGTGTTTGAACTGTCAAATCGGACATCATTGGGAACAAATCAACGGTATATCCTAAAATCTCAGAATTTGTCATATCAGTTGTTAAATAAGGCAGCAGCTTCTGCAGCAAATTATTCAGCTCCAAAACGCTCAGGTCCTTACATTTTTCAAACAAAGTATTTAGCACTGTGCGCTGACGTTCTGTGCGCTCAAAGTCGCCATTGCCAACATAACGGATGCGGGAATATGCCAATGCCTGCTCACCGGTCAGGTGGTTTATTCCCTTCTTCAAGTTCCACCTTCCGGCAGAGCTATCGTTTACATCCCAATTACCTCTGCGGTTAAGGTAGCTTGCCTCAGAACTGTTCAGTTCTATATCAACGCCACCCAGCATATCGATCACTTCAATAAAACCGTCAAAATCAACCTCTACATTACCGTCTACCAGAATACCGAAGTTCTCCTCCAGGGTAGCGTCCAATAACTGCATACCGCCAAGCTCATAGCTGGCGTTAATACGGTTTGCTCTGTAACCGGGAATTTTTATATACATATCCCGCATGAAGGAAGTCAAGGTAATGGTCTTTTCTGCCTTGTTGATCGTACACAGAATCATGGCGTCAGACCGCTGGCGACCCTGCCCCTCACGGCGATCCTGACCGATCAGCAAAATGTTGACGATATGCTCACCTTGTTCAATAGGATCCGTGTTTTCCGCCCATTCCACATCAGACCCATCCAGCACTTCGCCCGTAAAACCGTCTTCTATGATATCCTGCTGATCTTTCAACCACTGTTCATACTCCTCCGGCGACATGGTGGTTTCCGTACCATCGGTTCTGCCGATCAAATTCATCAGCTTATTTAAATACAAGCCGCCTGCAATCACCATAACCAAAATAATTGCAAGGACAATACATAACACAATCAGCGCAGTTTTCTTTTTGCTGTATCGCTTTTTACCTTTCTCTTCCATAAATATGCCTCCGCACATAATTTTCTAGTATAACATTATAAGCTATCCCAGTTAGAAAATCTAGTGGTATTATTGTAAAAAAGATAAAAATTTACAATTTTATTGCAAAAATGAAAACCGATCAAAATCGATCGGTTTTCATTGTCTTAATTACCAAAGAAATAATCAAAGAAGCTGCCGGGGAATTGATTTTCATAACCGATCGTAGGCTGGGTTTCCTGGGGAACAGTGGGTGTTTCAGCGGGTTTTTCGTCCATAGTAATTGGCATGTCCACATATTGTCCGGTACGATACACTGTGATTGTTGTGGCTTCACCGGGTTCAAATTTACGAAGCACACGGCTTAAGTCAGACAGGGAGGTAACCTTGTGTCCGCCAATGTTTACAATAATATCCTGCACCTGAATGCCGGCCTCTTCCGCAGCATAACCGGGATCCAACTGTTCCACATAGGCACCGGCAGGCAGTCCGTACATCTGTGCAGACTCAGCCACATCCCGGACAACAACACCTAAATAGGAAGTGCTGATATAGCCGTTTTCCTGAAGATCCCGAATCATATCCGCCACATCGTCAATGGGGATTGCAAAACCAATACCCTCAATGGTCGCTCCGGAATTGCTGGTTCCGGAATATTTTGCGGTAGTAATGCCAACAACCTTGCCGGACATATCAAACAAAGGGCCACCGGAGTTACCGGAATTGATAGCTGCATCCGTTTGGAGCATATTGATGGCTTTTCCTTCCGTGGTAACCACACGGTCCTTTGCACTGACATAGCCAACTGTCAAGGTCGAGGTCAGCTCACCTAAAGGATTACCAATGGCAACCACCTGTTCGCCAACACCCAATGCCTCACTGCTTCCAAATTCCACATAAGAAAGTTCCTGTGCATCAATCTTCAAAACACACAGGTCATTGGTGCTGTCATAACCGACGATTTTTGCCGCATGCACTTCCCCGTCATAAGTCAGCACACTTACCTCGGTGCTGCCCTCGATAACATGGTAATTCGTTACCACATAGCCATCAGCAGAAATAACAAAGCCGGAGCCGCTGGATGCGGTTTGAGATACCTGACCATAAATATTGGTAGTAGTGCTTTGTCCTGCAATGGCAACAACCGCTTTTACATTTTGAGAATAAACCTGACTGGGAGACATCTGCCCTTCTAATGCAGATACTTCTGCATTTTGCGTGTTAATTCGTTCCAGCCAGTCAATCTGCTGCTGCAAAACATCCAGCCGTTTTCCCATGACCTGATTGGAGACATACATTTTATTTTCCCATTTTTCGTTGACAATCATCACTGTCAGGGCGCAGCAAACTGCGGAAATTGCTGCCGTTATCAAAACCGAGCGAAGAAAACTGCTTTTTTTCTTTCTTGCGGGTTTCTCTACAGCAGGCTGTAGTACAGCATCCTCTGCAACGGTATCCTCAGCAGTCTGCTGGGCCAGTATTTCCTCCTGGAATTCTGCAGCATCCATTATTTCCACTACTTCTTCCAGCTGCAATTCCGGATTTTCATTTTCGTAAGTATCCATATTGATTCCTTTCGTGCAATTACTTTCGTATTTAATAATATCATATCCTTTTTATCCGTCAAGAATAAAAAATGCGACGGGCTTACCCGTCGCATTTTGGCACGCTTACTTTTTGCGGAAGGACTTACAGTCAGTGCACTGGTCCATTGCTGGATTTGCCTCGTGGGTGCCTACCAAAATCCGTTCCAAAGAGCAGTAGTTGGCATCAGCACAGTGGTGCGCGCACTGCTGTACTGTACATTCGATACACTTGTTTGCATTGCTGTTCATAGCTTTGTACCTCCTTCATAGCGTGATATGACTATTATAGCTCTTTTTGCGGAAAACATACATTTTCCCGTTGTCAGTCATTGACAATTTTAGGGCTTATATGTATAATATATACGGAAATTTTTGTGTTTTCCAAATATGTATATCAAAAGTCAAAAGACTTTAGAAAAGAAAGGAAATTCGCCATGATTTACAGTGCAGAAGTACAAGAAATGTGCTCCGTGGCCAAGGGTGCTTATCACGGCCCCGCTCCCATCCCCGAAGAGGGCAAGTGGGTTCAGGTCAAGGAAATTAAAGATGTCAGCGGTTTCACACACGGCATCGGCTGGTGCGCTCCTCAGCAGGGTTGCTGCAAGCTGACCCTGAATGTGAAGGATGGCATCATTGAAGAGGCTTTGGTTGAGACTTTGGGCTGCTCCGGCATGACCCACTCCGCAGCTATGGCTTCCGAGATTTTGATCGGCAAGACTCTGTTGGAGGCTCTGAACACCGACCTGGTGTGCGACGCCATCAACACCGCTATGCGTGAGCTGTTCCTGCAGATCGTATACGGCCGCAGCCAGTCCGCATTCTCCCAGGACGGCCTGCCCGTTGGTGCTTCTCTGGAAGATCTGGGTAAGGGTCTGCGCAGCCAGGTAGGCACCATGTTTGCCACCAAGGCTAAGGGTCCCCGTTATTTGGAAATGGCCGAGGGCTATGTTACCCGCATTGCTCTGGATAAGGACAACCTGATCACCGGCTATGAGTTTATTAACCTGGGTAAGATGATGGACTTCATCAAGAAGGGCGACGACGCAAACGAAGCTCTGAAGAAGGCCAAGGGCAGCTACGGCCGTTTCGCCGATGCCGCTAAGTACATCGATCCCCGCCACGAATAAGAGGAGGACACGATAATGGCATTGTTTGAAGGTTACGAAAGAAAAATTGACAAGATCAACGGTGTCCTGGCTCAGTACGGTCTAGAGTCCGTTGAGGCCTGCCGTGAAATGTGTAAGGCTGCCGGCTTCGATCCCTATGAGATCGTTAAGGGCATTCAGCCCATCGCTTTTGAGGACGCTGCATGGTCCTACTGTGTTGGCGCTGCTATTGCTCTGAAGAAGGGTGTTAAAACGGCAGCTGAGGCTGCTGAGGCTATCGGCATTGGCCTGCAGGCATTCTGCATCCCCGGTTCTGTTGCTGAGGACCGCAAGGTTGGTCTGGGCCACGGCAACCTGGGCGCTATGCTGCTGCGCGACGAGACCAAGTGCTTCGCTTTCCTGGCTGGCCACGAGTCCTTCGCTGCTGCTGAAGGCGCAATCGGTATTGCTCGCTCTGCCAACAAGGCTCGTAAGGAGCCCCTGCGTGTCATTCTGAACGGTCTGGGCAAGGACGCTGCACAGATCATTTCCCGTATCAACGGCTTCACCTATGTGAAGACTCAGTTTGACTACTACACTGGCGAACTGAAGATCGTTGATGGCATCGCATACTCCGACGGTGAGCGCGCTGCTGTTAACTGCTACGGCTGTGATGATGTTCGTGAAGGCGTTGCTGTTATGCGTTACGAGGGTGTTGACGTTTCCATCACCGGTAACTCCACCAACCCCACCCGCTTCCAGCACCCCGTTGCCGGCACTTATAAGAAGGAGTGCATGGAGACCGGTCGCAAGTACTTCTCCGTTGCTTCCGGCGGTGGCACCGGCCGTACTCTGCACCCCGACAACATGGCTGCAGGTCCTGCTTCCTATGGCATGACCGACACCATGGGCCGTATGCACGGCGATGCACAGTTCGCTGGTTCTTCCTCCGTCCCTGCCCACGTTGAGATGATGGGCTTCCTGGGCGCTGGCAACAACCCCATGGTCGGTATGACCGTCTCTGTCGCTGTTGCTGTTGAAGAGGCTTTGAAGGGCTAATCTAAAAAAGGCTATCCGGGAATCACAACCGTGATTCCCGGATTTTTTTATTTGGTATAAGCAAGGGACTTG
>JAZRNS010000082.1:0-1636 GCA_045648245.1 Faecousia sp.
TCCCCACAATGAAGCCTCTGGACTAATAAATCAACCACCCTATGGCATTTGCCATAGGGTGGTTTTGCGCTTATGCATCTGTCAGTTTTGAAAAGGCGTGGTAAAGCATGACCAGTCCATAGCTTAACAATATGCCGCCGATAATATCGCTGAGCCAGTGAACCCCGGAGATCAATCTGCCCACCACCATAAAAACAACAAAGGCGCCCATTATGCCCAGAATACACCGCTTTAGATTGCTGTTTTGAATCCTGGTTCCAAGCTGCATCATAGCTGTTGGTATCACACACAGCACCAGCATGGTGGTAGAGGAGGGGTAGGAGGCTTCCAAATAGCCGCCAATCAAAATGGGCCTGTAATTTACAACAAAATCTTCAAAGAAAAGATATGCAGCCAATACGACCATATAAAATCCGCCCAGAATCAGCAAGCTGCCATCCACACGGGTAATGTGACTTCTCTGAATCCATTGCACAAGACCCAGTATTGCAAAGCCAAAGCCGAAAGCCACCGGCACCAAACCCAGCCAATCGGTGATATGATACATAGTCATGTGTACGCCGGTAAGCCGGTGGATGAACTGATTGACGGTAGCAAAACCAACCGCAGATTCCCGTGGGCCGATGACCTGCACATCCAAAAAACACACCAGCATTGTCCATATGGCAAACAGAACCAGCGCAGCCAGCGCCATAGAAAGGGTTTTAACAAATTCTTTTTTCATAATAATAACCTGCCTTTTTTGCGTTTGGCTTTCGCCTAAACGCATTGTAAGGCAGGTTATGAAATATAACAAGAAACGCCCATTCACATAGATGACACCATTGGTGTCATTGGCCTTTTAACAGCATAAAAACCTTAAAGCACAGGAAAACAAATAGAAAAATCGCCGCATAGGGCTGCAAGCTGATAATAAACAATAACGCACCAATTCCTGTGAGTATCAGCGAAATTTTGTGCTTGATCCGCTGCCAGAGTGCATTTTTGCAGTTTTGTGCCGAGAGGCTCACAACGCCCCACAGGATCGTGGCAACCGTCAGAATGCAGTAGTCAGATTTTAAATTGTGAGAAAGTTTCAACAGGGAAACGGCCTGCACAATGCTGTCCGTTTTTTGCCCAAAGAAGGGAAGGAAGAAGAGTAATGCGCTGCTGCAATCCAGCAAACCGAAAACCAAATCCTGCAAATGAGATTGCTTTTGCTTGCTGTCTGCTTCTGCGATGGTTAGCAATTCCTCGCCGGAAAGAAGCGCGTCCAAGGACAGGGAAAAATACTTGGCGATGGCCTTTAAGGAGTCAATGCTGGGATAGCCTCTGCCGGACTCCCATTTGGAAATTGCGGTTCGGGATACAAAAAGTGCCTGCGCCAATTCTTCTTGGGTAAGACCCTTTTGCTTTCTTATCGTTTGTAATTTTTCATGAAATTCCATAATAACACGCCTTTTGTCTACCAAATAAAGGGTATCAGCCGGTATTTAACCTTTTGCATATAGTCGCTGTAGCCGGTTAGCTCCCGGGTTAACAGCTTTTCTTCATTTTTGATTCGCTTGGCAATAATAAAGGGGTAGGCCAGAAATATGATCAGGGAATACCATGAGCCAAGCACCAGGGGCATGGATAAGAACAGCAGCACAGTAAC
>JAZRNS010000083.1:0-11021 GCA_045648245.1 Faecousia sp.
TCAGCTACGGCGGGGATTTTACCACCACCCGTCCCACCCGTGTGGCAACCATTCGCGTAGGCTATGGCGATGGCTACCGCCGGACTTTATCGGGTAAGTTTTATGTGCTGATCCGGGGCTGCAAGGCACCTATTTTGGGCAGAGTTTGCATGGATCAGATCATGGTGGATGTGACAGATATTCCGGATGTCACAGAACAGGACGCCGTGACCCTGCTGGGGCAGAATGGCGACTTGACCATTACCGCAGAGGAAATGGGGCAGGCCGCAGGCTCGTTCAATTATGAGGTTATTTGCGCCATCACCCGCCGGGTCCCCCGGGTGTATTTGCAAAACGGAAAACCCACCCAACAAGTGCATTATTTACTGGATTAACGATAAAAGGGCGCTGTCTCAAAAACGAATGAGACAGCGCCTATTTATGCAAATATCACACGTAGGGGAGGCGTTTCGCCTCCCGCGGGACGGGAACTCCGTCCCCTACGTCCCCTCAAAACGCAATTTCTGAATACTTATTCGTTTTGAGACATCCCCTTTTTCATGGTTTATTCTTCTTCTTTTTTCTTTCTGCCGAAGATCGCAGTACCGACCAAGCCGCCACCGCTAACGCACATTGCTGCCATCACAGCATACACATTCATGGTGTCGCCGGTATGGGGGTTGTCAGGCTTCACCTCGGGGGTGTAATTGTAAATGTTCTCGAATGCAGCTATGATCGACGTTGCTGCTTCGCCATTTTGGGTAAGGGTAGCCACCAGCTTGTTGTTTGCATCCAGGGCGATCGCCACCGTAACGGTGTAGGACGCCTTGCTGTAGGAAACATTTTCCACGCCAGTATTGACCTCTGTGAGCTGATAGGTGTAGGTGTTGCCGATGTCGTCCTCAGTGAAGGTCAAGGTGAATTTCGCCTTGCCGTTTCCATCCGAGGTCCCCTTCCGGTCTGCTACACCCTCTGCCTGTGCATCCAGCAGGAAGGTAAAGCCTTCCGGACCGATTTTATCCGTTCCCTTGTTCACAACCGTTTTCACTACATTCAAATCCACCGTGATGTCTGTGGGCTTGGGGGTATAGACGTTTGTGAAGGTGATTACACCGTTTTGTGTGCCGTTTACGGTGTAGGTAGCGGTAACGCCGCCCTGTCCGCTGTCGGCTACGGTTACAACAACCGTATAAACGGTCTGATCGTAAGTTACCCGAATATCAGAGCCTGCAATTTCCTTAACGGTGTAGGTGATCTGCTTCTGACCGCCTACGGGAATATCGGTCTCGTCATAAGTCAGGGTGGTAAAGGTGAACTTTCCGGTTGCATCGTTCTTTACAGATTCGATCAGGTTGTCATCTGCATCATACAGACCAAAGGTAAATTCTTCGTTTTTCACCTGTGTACGGCCACCGGTGATGGACTTGATGCCACTGAGGGTGATCTGGTCTTCACCGTCGATCACATAGGTGTTTACAAACTCCAGCGCGGTCTCGCCGGTGTTCTTTGTATTCACTGCATTCACCTGAGAAACACGCAGGATACCGTTTTCGTTCACCACCGTAACGGTGATTTCGTATTCTGCCTGAGAGGGACGAATGAAGCTGAGAATACCATCCTTCTTCTCGGTCAGCTTGAACTTGTATTCGCCGGCAGCAGCGAAGTCAATGGGGTCGAATACAATATCGCCATTGGCGGCATTGTTCTTCGTCTGGTTGACGGAGGTCTTGCCGTCGGTGCTGAGCAGTGTGAACTGGAAGTCGTTGCCGATCAGGTCCTTGTTATAGGTCTTCTTTGCCACAATGGGATGCTGGACCGCATCCGGCACGAAAACATTTTCAAAGGTGATGGCACTTGCAGCTGCGCCGTTCTTATACAGCGTCTTTGCAATTTCCAGTTCGCCGTCCTTTTCCTCGTCGGCGATCTCCACAGTCAGGGTGTAGATGGCATTGTCGTAAATATCGTTGCCGTAGGTGTTGCCGGTTGCACCTGCAGGAAGGATCTCCTTAATGGTGTAGGTGTAGGTCTTGCCCACATCGCCGGCATAATATCTCAGATTCTGGAAGGTAAAGCTGCCGTCTGCCTTAACAAAAGCTGTCTGAAGCAGTTCTGCTTCGCTGTTATACAAACCTACGGAGAATACATCATCTTCCAATGCCTTGCCGCCGGTATAGGTCTTGGTGCCGGACAGGGGAAGCTCACCGGGCTCGGGAATGTATACATTGGTAAAGGTAAGCACGGAAGCATTTTCATCCGGTACACCGGGGTTCACAACATGGGTAGTGTAAGACATCTGACCGGTTCCGTTGTCGGTAACCGTAACGGTGATGTGATACTCTGCTGCGGAGTAGTGAATACCCTTTTCATGCTGGTCAGGAATCATTTCCTTCACCAGGAAGTAGTGCTTTCCTTCATAGAGTGTTCCCAGCCCCACAGTAAAGTTACCGCTTGCATCGTGGGTGATGTCTTCGGCAACCGGTGTAAGGGTTTCAAATGCTGCATCTGTCTTGTACAGACCGAAGGTAAATTCCCCGGCTGTCAGTGTCCGGTTATCCAAAGACTTTCTGCCATTCAAGGTAACCGATACAGGGTTGCTGTTGTACATATTTTGGAAGGCAATATTCTGACTGCCGTTGCCGGTTACATTTGCATTTAATGTGCCGTCGCCGTTATCGCTGATCGCCACAGTAACGGTGAAGGTCTGCTCAGACCAGGTAACGCCGCCTGCGCTGTAAGAGCCGTCTACTGTGCCGTCAGGAGCGATCTCCTTGACGGTGTAGGTGTAGGTATTGCCCACATCGTCCATGGTGTAGGGAATTGCTTCAAAGGCGAAGGTTCTGTCAGCCTTGTTGGTTGCCTGTGCGATCAGGTTGTTATCTGCATCGTACAGACCGAAGGTGTAGTCGCCGGCGTGGATCGTCTTGTGGCCGTTCACAACAGTCATAGCCTTCTGACCGCTGATCACAACCTGTGTGGGCTGTGCCTGATAGCGGTTGTTAAACACAACGGTGGTGTCTACGGAATCTTCGAAGTAGTAAGTAGCGTTCAGGCTTCCGTTTTCATCGGTAACCTCCACCACCAGGTCATAAATGATGGTGTCGTAGGTAACGCCCTTGTCTTCCAGATCGCCCTTGAGCTCCACAACGTCAAGCTCGTACTTGCCTACCTTGGCGAACTGCAAAGTGTCGTTTTCGCCGTCAACCAAGCCGGAATTCACGCCGTAGGCAGTGTGCGCAAAGGACACTTTGCCCAGCGAATCGTTGGTGCCCATCATCAGCGCCTTTTGGGTGTCGGTTGCGCTGGCTTCGCCGTTTTTAAAGATCGCAAAGCGGAACTCACCTGCTGCCAGATCCCGGCCTTCCAGGTTCTTTTGCACCAAGGTGTCCGGATTGACCTGTGCATCTGCCGGATCGTAGGTGTTGGCAAAGGTAATGGTCGCCTTGTCCCCGTCCACCTGCAGATCGGTCTGCTGACCGTCTGCCGCCACCTTGATCACATCGAAGTCTGCAGAAATGGTCTCGTCGGCAGCCTTGGTCAGTACCACCGTTACCCGGTATTCGGTGCTGTCATAGCCCCAGCCGGTGATGGCGGTGTTCTTTTCCTTGATGATAAAGTGGTAGGTTACCACATTGTCATGGTCGGTATCGTTGTTCACAAAGTCGGTATTGTCGTAGTTGCGTGCCAAGAGGGCTTCGCCCTGGGCGTCAGTAACCGTATCGCGAATCTTGTCCCCAATGGTCCAAACGCCATCATTGACCGTTGCGTTGTAGGATTCGATCACAAAGCCTGCGGCTGTCTTGCCGGCATTTGCCCGGTCATCCACAGCCTTTTCTACCATAATGGAGGTTGCGGTCTTATGATAGAAGTTTGTGAAAACGGTATCTACCTGATAGTAGCCGTTGGCGCTGTCATAGCTAACCGCAAAGCTGCCCGCCTTTTCGTTATGTCCCACAACGGCTGCCCGCAGATCGCCATGTTCATCCAAAGATACATCTACAGAGAAGGTGTACACAGAGCGGTCATAAGTAATATTTACATCGCTGCCCTTTTCCTCGATGATCTGATAGGAGTGTACGCCGGGTGCATCGTAGGTCAGGTCCAAATTACCAAAGGCAAATGCTTTTTCTGCATTCTCGCCCATGGCTACCGTAACAGACTTGCCTTCCACATCCTGCCAGCGGCCTTCTTTGTATTGCTGCAGCTTGAAGGTAAACTGGGCGTCTGCTGCCATGTGGGTAGCGTCAAAGACCTTTGTGCCGCTGAAGTGGATCTCCACATCCACCTCGTCGGGGGTATAGGTATTGGTTACCACCACCGTTGCGTTCTGCTGAGGATCGATGGTTACAACGCCATCGTTATCTGCATCTGCGCCGGAGTGGTTTCTGCTTCTGTAAACGGGTGCAACCTGATTGTATGCCGCGGGAATATTCACTTCTTCAACCGTAACCGTTGCGCCGGCAGGAATGCCCTGAATATATACGGTTTCGCCGTGGCGAAGCTTACCTGTCATCACGCCGTTCTGGTCGGTGGAAAGCTTGGTCAGGTTGGGGTCATAATTGTTGATCAGGTCAAATTCCTTGTTGGCAACGGGATCGCCCTGGGCATCGATAATGGTAACTTCAAAGTCAAACTCGTAATCTGTGGGGAACACATCGCTGCTGTGGGCATGAACCACTTCCTTGGTAATGTACAAAGCACCGGGGAGAATGGGGGTGTTGGTAACAACGCCCGCTACGATGGTGCCTGCCACAGCCTGGGTCGCGCCGGTGTAGTTATAGATATACTTGCTGTGGGCTGCTTCTGTAACCGTATAGGTGGTGCCGCCGGGTACGCCCATGATCACAGCGCTTTCACCGTTGCCCAGTGCTGCTGTAACCAGAACCTTGCCGCCGCTGTTTTCTATACGGTAGCGGTTTCCGGGCAGGGCTGCGCCGGCGCTGTCCAGAACAGTCAGATTTGCATCTGCAAAGTCCATGTCCAGCAAAACCTGAATATCAAAGACTTCGTCTGCTGCCGATCCGTCTGCCACCGCTTCCAGATTCTTTGTAACCTGAATGCCGGTTGCTGCGGGCAGGGAGAGCTTTCCGTTGTTGCCCAGCCACACGATCACTTCCGAATGCTCGTGGATATCGCCCGCATTGTCCGCACTGTTGCTATATTCCGGTGCATAGGACTGCTCCGCTGTGCCGGTTTTGTTCTCCAGCTTTGTCTCAAACATGTGGTGCAGACGGCTGACGCGGCAGGACTGAGCGCCCAACACCGCAATCAGATCGCTGTTGGCAATGGTCTTGCCTTCCTTATAGGTGCTCACAACTGTGTTTGTCTGCTCGGGGTCAATGGCGGTGCCGCCATTTAAGAAGGTATCATTTACCTTGTCGTAGTAGGTTGCTGCACTCTTCATGTCTGCCCAAGTTGCGTATACCAGATAGGTTACCTCCTCTGCCTGATCGCCATTTCCGGTGGGGCGGGTGAAGGTAACATAGGTATACACTCTGTCGGAGTCAGAAATGGTAGCAAAATCTGCATAAGTCATTGCCGTCAGCTTATACAGATCCTCATCCCAAATAACGCCGTACATATCATCATCCCACTGGATATTGCCGCCGGTTTTGGTCTTGGCGTCGATAAAGATCTCCTGCTGGGACTGGTGATAGTAGTAGCGGTTATTGTGGGAAGGAATAAAGCCCACATGGGCATCTCCCTGATCTACATATGCATCGCCGTCTGCATTGGTGGTGTTCATCTTTCCAAATGCATTGCTGTAGAAATCCACGGTGCCGTCGGCATTTACATAAGGATAGTCTGCCAGCATTGCCGTATTCACGGTGCCGTCGGGCAGCAGAACATCTTCATCAATGCCTACAGTGTAGTACAGTCGCAGAGGCGGATAAAGGGTTTCTTCCAGTGTTCTGGTGGTTACATTATTTTCGGTGGTTTCTGTAATTTCCTCCAGCAAAATGGGAAGGATCTCCTGATTGATGTAAACACGCAGCTGCTGGGTGCCGTCGGCATTTTCCAGCACATTGATCTGCACATCCTCTGTTGTGTTCCAAGCCTCTTTGGTGGTGGCATTTGTGCCGGTGCCGGGTGCAATGGAGTATGTGCCGTTGTTTTCGGTGATGTTATAAACCTGTCCGAACACATGGAGCGCCTGAATGTTCTTGATTTCCATATGCTGACCGATGTTGTCAACATAAATCAGCGGTGTGTCTTCCACGCCGGTTGCACCCGACTTGGTGGTGGAAATGGGGTTGAATGCGCCGGTGGACAGCTCCTGCAAAATGTTATCAAAGGCACTGCCCAGGTTTGCGCTGGAAACATCCTGATAGTTGTCTACATAGTTGATATTGGCTGCAATGGCAGCGGTGGTGATTCCCGCTGCGGCAGGCCAGTTATGGTCAAAGACCCATGTTATCTGGCTGAAGCCTCTGCCGGTGGTCAGGGTGGCAGTGCTGCCTTCCTTCCATGTGTTAAAGGCATCCCACGCATCTTCTACATCCCCATCTGTATTGGCATCATTAAAGCCGTTGGCGCCTGCTGCGCCGGGGTTGAGGAAAATGTAATCGTTACTGCTACTGCTCAGGTCAACGCCGATGCCGTACACAGTCATGTCCCTGCCGTAGTTCTTCTCGATTCTGGTTTTTCCGTAAGCTGCGTTGAGCAAGGTGCTGAGCATAATACCTGCATCGCCGCTGGATTGGCTGTTGGCAGAAGTGGGATCGTACCAGCCTTCGTTTACTGCGCGGTTTGCACGGCCGTCTGCCAGCACGATGGCAACGGGCGCGCGGCCGGCTGTATTTTGGGCATTTGCCAAAATATCCATACCTCTGTCAATACCGTCCTGCAGGTTAGTGCCGGAGGTATATCCGCTATCGTTACCCAGCAGGTTGTTGCTCTTGTCCCGGGCATAAATAATGCCGCCACCGTTGGTATTGGTATAGCTGTTGGTGCTAAGTACAATGCCGTTTTCATATTTTTTAAGATCGATAATGGTTTCGCTGTCCCGGTTGAAGCTGACAATGGCAATGCGCACATCACCCAGATCCAAAAGCTCTTCCAACAGCTTGTTTGCTGCTTCGATCATGTGCTGCAGACGGGACTTGCCGCCGCTGGAGGTGGTCATGGAAGTAGAGGTATCCAATACGATCACCACATCCAAAGGCTGGTTTGCATAAACCTGGGTGTTGGTGGACATGGAGGACCCCAGGGCAGAGAAGATCACCTGAAAATACTCGCCGTTTGCCTCGTCCACATCCACAACAAAGCTGGAATCTGCATTGTTTTTGCCGTTCAGGGTCGCAACGTCGCCGTCGGCATAAACTGACTTATCCACCCAGACCCGTCCGGCATAGCGGGAGCCGTCCTCCTGAGTGCCCAAAATTTCTTCCCATGCGGCAGAAGTGCCGGGATCCGCTACGGTTGTTACATTTGCACCTGCTGCTGTTGCAGTGGGTACGGATAGGGGCAGGCACAGCAAAACTATCGCCAGCGCCAACAATCCGCTAGTCAATCTTTTCAAATAGTTCTTCATAGTATTTCCTCCTTGGGGTGTGTCAGCGCTGCAGCAGTTCACGAAACGCCTGCTCGTTTGCCTGTTTTACATACTCCTTAAATTCGTCTAATATCCGCTTTCCGATATTGCGGTAGTCCATTTCAAACACCCGCCGGATTTTTACATTGCGGGTTTCTTCCGGTATTCCGTAAATGCCTAAGATGTTATTCAGCGCACCGGTGATCCGGGTTTCCAGCGGCACCGGATCGCCAGCGGTCATTAGGGTAGCATATTCAATACCGGATACCAAGATTTCTGCTTCTGCAAATTCCTCCGCTGTCCAGTTAGGGCGGTAATCCTTAAAAATACCCTTGGCTCGCTTGGCATCGTTCTTACGAATGATTTCCAGACACATAGGACTAGAGTAAGCCGAAATAAAGAAATCCCGAATCACCGGGTCTGACTCACAAGCACTCGCCATAGAGGTCAGCTCCAGGCAGATCGCCATAACAGAACTAACACCGTCGTTTGCTTCCTTTTCAATGAGCTCCCACTGGAAGGTGCAGAGCATATCCACCAGCTCTGCAAGCAAATGGTCCTTGGTGGGGTAGTGAAAAGTCAGGTTTCCGGGGCTCATGCCCAGCTCCTTGGCGATTGCGGATATGGTGGTATTGGAGTAGCCTTTCTCCAAAAACTGTTTGGATGCCTCCTGCACGATCTCCGTTCTGGTCAGAGCGCTTTTGTCAATTCTGGCCATGATTGTATCCTCCTGCTCTCTTTTTGGGCATAACCCCTGTCTTTGTTTAATTCCATTTTAGTACGCGTACTAAATTTTGTCAATAACTATTTTTATTTATTGTCCAATTTAGAAAAAATAACGCAACACAGGGCATTGCCGCCCTATGTTGCGTTGTGGTTATGGGTACGGTTTTCCATGTGTCCGGAGCGAATCACCGGAGGTTTTGGGTCTACCATTTCCCAAGGCACCGGGGTTTTGCGTTCTTTTTCTTCTTTGTGCATATTCCTTCCTCCCTTTCGCAGATAGTATTTCCGGGGAAGAAAATTTTACACAAAAATCCGCAAAATCCGCCGGCAGGCAACCGCACCACCCTTTAGGAGATTGCCACGCCTGCTGTCGCAGGCTCCCAATGACGTGGGGGTGGCTATGACAGAAAAACGCCACCGAAGGAATCGGTGGCGCTTCTGATTTTTACTTCAGCAGATCCTGCATGTTATACATGCCCGGCTGTTTACCCTTCAAAAACTGTGCCGCTTCCACAGCACCGTCTGCAAACATGCCCCGGTCGTGGGCTTCGTGGCGCAGAGTCAGGGTCTGGGTATTGGTGGAGATATACACCTCATGAATACCAACCACATTTCCCATACGCAGGGAGGCCATGCCCACATGATTCTTTTCCCGCTTGCCTTCGCCGGCTCTGCCGCAAACTGCTTCTGCCTGGGGACGAGCCTCCTTTACGGCATCAAAGAGCATTTTGGCAGTGCCGCTGGGGGCATCCACCTTGCGGTTGTGATGGACTTCTACGATCTCAATATCTGCATTGGGGAAGCTTTGGGCGGCCTGCTTCGCCAGGCGGCACAAAACCGCAATGCCCAAGCTCATATTGCCGGAAAAGAACACCGGCACCACTTCTGCTGCCTTGCGGATCATTTCCTTTTCTTCCTCAGTATGACCGGTGGTGCACATAACCAGCGCACAGCCTGTCTTTTTTACATATTCCGTAACTGCCGCAGCTGCGCTGTGGTGAGAAAAATCAATGACCACATCTGCATCCACCGGGCCCATTTCTGCAAAGGTCTTAGGAACACCGTTTTCGCCGTCCACGCTAACGATACCCACTGCCTGCGCGCCCAACCGCTGGAGCAGCAGCTTACCCATTGCGCCGTTGGCACCGCAAACAATCGCTCTTAAACTGTTCATACGCCTTACCTCTTTTTCTCTTTTTTCTAGATTTTAGCATATTTTTCCCAAAAAAGAAATAGGCTAGTATGAAAAAAATGCCGCTGCATTCGCAGCGGCATTTGTAGGTTGTGCTTACAGATACTTCTTGATTTCTTCGGAAGCGCCTGCAGGATCGTCGGACACAGTGATGGTGATATTCATCTTGTTATCCTCAGCAAACTTTGCGCACCACAGAATGAAATCTTCGCCAGCAGCGCGGTCAGCGCCAATGGTCTTATACAGATTGTCAATATATACATTGGTAATATCAAAATTACCTGCATGCAGACCGCAGAGCAAACCCTTCAGCTTGTCCAAGCTGTTGATGCCATACTCTTCAGAGTCAACCAATCGAGCACGGTAATTAATATCATAAGTAAGCTTCTTGCCGTACTCAATGCAAACTACATCGCCCTGAGCGTTGGCAACAGCTTCATTAATGGCATTGATCAACTTTTTGGTCTTACCGGAGCCCTTCAGGCCCATAATTATTTGGATCATGGAAATTCCTCCTTTGCATGCAGCAATTGCTGTACCATCATTTTATCAGTTTGACAGCAAATTTTCAAGACCCAATTCCGCACATGGCAAATAATTTTTTATCTTCTTACTGTAGTGTCTGAAAATATGCCCGTATTTCCTTTTCGGAGGCAGTGATATTACCTTGAAAGGCCTCTCTCTTTCCTCCACCGCGGCCACCCAGCGCCTGTACTGCGGCGATTCCTATGGCCTTTGCATCCTCGGTGCGACTGACGACACAAAGGCTGTAGCCGGAGGAATCCATGCCGGAAAGGGTGACGGCAACCGTGGCGTATCGGCTGATGGTGTCGCATAGCTCTCGGTTAGCACCGGGGGTGAGGCCCTCTTGGAAATGGACCGCCAATTTTTCTCCGGCATACCCCTGCCCGATATAGCCAAACAGCCGCTTTTCCAGGTTGATTGCCCGGAATTTCTCTGCTGCAAGTGCCTCATTCATTCGCCGTGCGGCCTGCCCGGTTTCCTGCATCTTGGCGGAAAAAATTTGACTGACCTGCCGATTTTGGTCGTAAGCGGCACTTAAAATATCCAGCGCCCGCTTACCGCAAGCCATCTCAATACGAACACCCTCATGGAATTTCACGCAGGAGAATAGCTTCACAAGGCCAATCTCTCCCGTTTGCGTCACATGGGTGCCGCAACAGGCGCACAGGTCAATACCGGGTACCTCCACAATGCGCACCGGCCAAGGCAAATCCCGCTTCCGGCGGTAATTGACGGTTGGCAGCGCCTCCTGTGAGGGGTAGTAGCACTTAATAGGCAGATTCTGAAAAATGGCGGTATTCACCCGATACTCAATATCCTGCAAATCTTTCGGCAAAATAGGGCCGTCAAAATCGATGGTCACCACATCGGAACCCATGTGAAAACCCACATTGTGGTAGCCGTAGATTTGGTGAATAATGCCCGAAACCATGTGTTCGCCGGAGTGCTGCTGCATAAAATCAAACCGCCGATTCCAGTTGATGGTGCCGGAGACGGTACTGCCTGTCTCCAAAGGCCTGTCGCACAAATGAAGAATGCGGTCACCCTCCTCCCGGACGGACAGAACAT
>JAZRNS010000084.1:0-4282 GCA_045648245.1 Faecousia sp.
AATTTGTCTAGCAAATTTTACTCAAGAATTTTCGTTGGCTGTTTTTATTCGTACACGAATAATCTTAAACAATCCATTTTTATAAATTGTCCAAGGTGTTATAGTTCGTCTTTGCGTTATTCAATTTACAAGGTACAGAACTTGCTCCCGCTTTTTGCGGTGAGCCTGATTAATTTACCACAGCTTACTTCACTTGTCAAGAACTTTTTTCACTTTTCTCAACATTTTTTTCAAGCTGCTTTTTTATGCGCTCCCTTCCGGAAGCGCTCGCATATAATAACAGCATATCGCCGACTTGTCAACCCCTAAAAACAACAAAAAATCAGAATTTCAACTGAAGTTCCGATTTTCTGCGTTTTTACTTATTCCACAAGCTCGTCTTCATCACTCAGAAGCTCGGTCATGGTCATGTTATATACCAACTCAGCCTTTTTATCAAAAAGCTTGCTAAGCCGTACCGCTTGACGCTCGTTGGGGGCTGTAAGCTCAAGCTTCATCAAATTGCCAGCCTCATCATCCAGTGCCATAATTACAGAAAACTCACCGTTATCCCGAGGAACGATTTGGCTTTTCACAAAACTACGGCGGCGAAGCTGGCGGTTAAATCGGGCAACAGCATTCTCTGCCCGCTGCTTAACGGAGTAAGCAATGGAATCTGCCGTTAGTTCCCCATCGCTTCTTCCCTTCTCGGTAATTTCATACCGTTCCTCGTCGACCGCTTTCAAATGTCCGGATGTTACCATTTCCGGAATTGCTGTGCATACATCAAAATAACTCAGGCAATCATCCTGATAGCACAGCTCATATATTTCCTGTAATGTCATGGGATAGTTGGAACGGGCCGCTACATAAAGGATCAGCACCTTAACGTCCATCATATCATGAATAAATCCCAATCTCTGCATTCGTATCACCTCTTACTCACATTATACAATTACCGGACGAAAAATCAAGCACAACTACAATCTCCATTACATATTCTGTCATGAAAGGGTGATCCAATATGCACAACTGCAATTTTTATACTGCTGGCTATACTACCGCCCTGAGTTATGCCATCAATCATCTCAAGGCGCACAATTACACCATACTCTCCAAGCCGGAAGGCGCAACGCATCTATTGCTTCCCGTCCCCTCTTTCGATGCTGACGGAAGGATCAAAGGCGGCGGTGATATCCAATGTCTTTTAGAACAATTACCAAATAATATTACAATCATGGGTGGGAATTTAAATCAACCTGCGCTAGCATCTTATCACACCGTAGATTTTCTAAAAGATCCATTGTACTTAGCAGAAAATGCAATGATCACTGCCCACTGCGCTGTCAAGATCGCCATGTCAAAAATGCCAATTGTATTTCAGGGTTGTCCTGTACTGATTATCGGTTGGGGCAGAATTGGCAAATGCCTAGCTAAGCTTCTTCGAGACATGGGCGCAAATGTTACGGTGGCTGCCAGAAAAGATACAGATCGCGCCTTGCTGCAGGCATTAGGGTACAACACCATCGATACAGCACACCTGGACACCGGTTCCTATCGGGTCGTATTTAACACAGTACCTGTAATGATCTGCCAGGACAGTCCCGGCATTGGCTTAAAAATAGATCTGGCATCCTCTTTAGGGTTAGGCAGCAAGGATGTCCTTTGGGCAAGAGGTCTGCCTAACAGCGATGCACCGGAGAGTTCCGGAAGGCTGATCGCCAAGACAGCCATTCGCCTGTTGGCAAAAAAGGAGCAAATATTATGACAGTAGGTTTTGCCGTTTGCGGCTCGTTTTGCACCTATGGTTCCATGTTCCCTGCAATGGAAAAGCTTGCAAAACTATATAATGTAATCCCCATATTTTCACACAGCGCCTACACCGTAGACAGCCGCTTCGGGACTGCCCAATCCCACATTCAGCGCTCTGAGGAAATTTGTGGCATGGCACCGCTGCACACCATCGTCCAGGTTGAGCCCTTCGGACCAAAAAAGATATTGGATGCCTTGGTCATTGCACCATGTACCGGTAACACTTTGGCAAAGCTTGCTAACAGTATTGCTGACGGTCCGGTAACCATGGCTGCAAAAAGCCATTTGCGAAATGGGCGCCCAATTCTGCTTGCTGTGTCCACCAATGATGCTTTAGCCGGGGCAGCAGAAAATATCGGTAGGCTACTGAGCAGAAAGAACTACTATTTTGTCCCCTTCGGTCAAGATGATCCCAACGGAAAGCCTACAAGCATGGTAGCAGATTTCAGCCTGATTCCGGATGCGCTGGATGCGGCATTGGCAGGCAAACAGCTACAACCAATCATCTTATAACAAACCGCACGCAAGTTTTATAAGCTTGCGTGCGGTTAATATTATTCTTTGGTCAAGGCTAAAATATCTTCCTCAGTGAAGTTCTCGCCGTTATAAACCTTTCGGATCAGTTCAGATGCGCACTCTACCAATGTATCATTTACATACATAACAGACAGCTTCTGACCGGGTGCAGAATAGGTTGCTGCGCTTCCGTTATTGCCGGTAACGGCAAAGCTTTGAATGTTCCAGCTTGTCATATCTGTCAGCTGCATTTTTACAAGCTTACTGATATCCTCCATAGGCATGCTGGTGGCAAACATGCCCTCAAGGCTATTGAGAATCTGTGAATAGTTAACAAGAAGCGTTTTGCCGGATGTCAGCTTTTTCAGCACCGCTGTGATCACCTTCATCTGATTCTTCCCCCGGGCATTGTCCCCACCGGACAAATTGTAGCGCTCCCGGGCAAATGCCAATGCCTCTGTTCCGTTCAGGTTGTTCTCGCCGGCACTTACATAGGTACCACCAACTGTAGAAAAGCCAACATCGGAATAAACGGTTACTCCGCCAATGGCATCAATAAGGGTTTCAAAGCCGGTAAAGTTAATGCGGGCATTGTAATCAATTTGGACTCCGTACAGATTTTCCAGCGCTTTCATGGAATTCTCCACGCCGTATATACCGCAATGGGTTAATTTGTCCCGTGAGCCGCCGCCGGCAGGATTCTGCACATAGTAGTCTCTGGGGGTGTTCAGCAGAAGCACCTGTTTTGACACAGGATTAACGATTGCCAAAATATTCACATCGCTTCTGGTTCTGTTTGGCAAATAACTACTGCGCGTATCTGAACCGCTAATATAAACAGCGAAGGGTGTATTGGTTACATCAGACACCATTTCGACCGGTTGTGTTTCTTCCAGCTCGGTTTCTTGCACGCTCCCAAGCTTCTCTACCACCGGAACATCGTGCACAATCCGTGCCTTTTGGGAGAAATCCTCATAGCCTTCCATATCCTCTAAAATAAACACATAGGCGCTGTTAAGGATCACGGCATCCACTTCGCCGGAATAAAGTCCCTCTACCATATGTGGAACGGATTCATAGTAAGTGATATGCAAGGAGGTACCTAATGTTTTCTCTATGACAGAAATCGCCTGTAGGGTGCTGTCGGTATCATAATTTCCTACTGCAGCATATTCATACGTAGCCGTATCTTCCAACGCCTTTGCCGGATCATCCATACGCACATAGATGCTTCTGGTGGTTTCGCTTGCCTGCGGCGCTGTAACATTGTGGATCGTTTCATACAGTTCTCGAACAGCAATAAACATTAGAACACAACCGCAAATCACCAATACCGCCAGCACACCGGCAATTATGCGGCGGGCAACCGACGGTGTTCGCCCTTTCTTATGGGCAAATACCAGCAGCCCTGTGATAAGGACCAAAAGCAGAAATACGCCTGCAATAATCAGAAAATACACGGCGGGGAGCATATTTAGCAGGTACAGTATAAACAGAGCGAAACCTTCTGCCAAAATCTGTAACGCAAACAGGACAGATAATACAATCGTCCATATTTTACTTTGCTTCATATAATCACGCTCTTTTACATTATATCAACATTATATCAAATATTTGCCAGCCCACGAAGTTCCTCAGCCAAATCTGTCTGTTCCCAAGGACGATCTGCAACACCAAAGTGGCCCTCCATGGCAGTGTTACCATAGATTGCCCGACGCAGATCCAGCTTACGGATAATACCGGCTGGTGTTAAATCACAAGTCTTGCGCAAAAGTGCTGTCATTTCCTCGTCGGCGATTTTACCTGTGCCGTAGCTGTCTACACGAACAGAAACGGGCTCTGCAACACCAATGGCATAGGCGACCTGTACCTGCACCTGTTGAGCCAGGCCTGCAGCAACCAAATTCTTTGCCATATAGCGTGCCATATACGCACCGGAACGGTCAACCTTCGTAGGGTCCTTGCCGGAGAATGC
>JAZRNS010000085.1:0-3303 GCA_045648245.1 Faecousia sp.
TAGGCAGAGTTGGTTTCCAACAGGATCTGGTCGGTGTTTTCGTCATACGCCGCATCTATTTGGAGCATCAGCCAGCCGTAGGTTTCGTGTCCTTCATGATAAGCCCAGGATTGAGCCATAGCGCCGGCATCACAGTCGGCCTTGATGGCTTCCAGAAGACCCTGAAGAATTTCTTCGTCAAAATTCTCACCAACAAAGGCGACATAGCCCCCTTCCCAGTAGCCGTACTTTTCTTGCAGGTCCGCTTCATTGGTAAGCTCGTCTTCAGAAAGAATGATATAGGGGAAATCTTCAAAGTTGGCGTGGAATTCTGCAACACGGAAATTTTCCAACAGGGCGCCCATGTCCACACCGATTACATAATCCCAGCTGCTGTAGTATTTTTTCAGCACCTGACCGGCTTGGGTATTGGCATTGAGCCGATACTGCCGCGTTACATGCTTGCCGTTTTTCAGCTCATAGGAGATGGCAACCCACATATCTCCATCTTCCACGCGCTGCTGTAGCAGCACCTCATGGACATCGATAATTGCCTGAATATCCGCTTCTTCTGTCAATACATAATCGTTGTTTTCCCAGTAATAGGTGGCGATGCTGGGACGGATACTAACCGATTGCACATCTTCCGCTTTCGGTACATAACGGGTTATGCCTACAGGGTCCAGCCAGGTCAGACCCACAGTAATGCCAAAGATCACCAAAAGCAGACCAAAGGAGGCAAGGCGCTTGCCCTGGAATACATGGACTTTTCGCTCCAACAGCATAAAGCCTGTAAAGAAACCGATGGCAAGACCCAACACCAGAAATACATACCGCGCGCCCTCGGCAAACAGGTCGGCAGCATAATACATAACTGCGCCCACACATAGGGTATAGATGACCAAAAATACAGGACTGACAGGGCGGAAGGAAATGAAGCTGCCGGCACTTTCCAGCTGCCGCTTGCGGTAAAGAAGCACGGACAGGGTCAGCAGCACCACGCCCACACCACCGCTGATAATGGCAAAACGCCAATGGGCCCAGTAAACTTCCAGTAATTTGGTAGTCTGGGTCATCTTGTCATACTGGGTGGAAATATATTCGAAGGTACTCAGGCCCACAACAGGGCTGTATTGCATATACTGTTCCCAATCCAGGGAAATGCCGTACAGGAAGGGCTCGTAGAAGGTGAGCACCAGCCAGGCGACGATCACCGCAAGGAAATTGAAAATACCGTAAACAGCCGCAGCGCCCAGCCGGTTACCGGCGCACATGATGGCAAAAACTGCCACGCCAAAGAAGAACAGATATTGCAGGCACATCAGACCCAGCCACAAAAGGGCATAGAAGAAGTATTCCTGTAACAGCAGGCCTGCCAATCCGGCAGCTAACACATTGGGTACAAGACTAAACAGGAAACCGGCTGTGCAATGGGTCAAAAACCAACCCTCTCTGCGCAGGGGCAGTGCATGCAGAGCGTTGCACATACGGGAAGTGAACAAGTCGCCAAAGAGTAAGAGGGCACAAATACCGGCATAGCAGAAGTTGATTACGCCCATAGACTGCATTACATACCGTGCAGAGTTTGCAAACCGCGCGGCATCCACTTCCGATTCCCACATCAGGAAAAAGACCATTAGGGTGAAGATGGTGTAAAGTCCCCAAACAGGCGCAAAACGGGTAATGTCCTTGCGTAGGACCGTGCCGTTAAAGAACGATGTTCTTAACTTCATAATTTACACCTCCCAGCTCGTAAATAAAAATCTCTTCCAAAGACAGGGGCAGTACATCAAAATAGGCCGGTGCAAGATTGCGCACCTTTTCTGCAATTTCTTCTGCAGAACCGCGCACCACCAGCGTGCGCAGCCGGCCGGAATTGCTTTCGTGAAGAATGTCCAGATCCTCCGGTGCAGGACCTACGATCTGCAGCTTGTGGATTGCGCCTTGCATGTCTGCCAAGCTACGCTCCAAGAGCATTTTGCCGTGATCCATAATGCCCACATGGTCGCAAATGTCCTCCAGCTCCCGCAGATTGTGCGAGGAGATCAGAACGGTGGTCTCCCGCTGGGCAACATCGGATAAAATCAGGCTCCATACCTGCCGCCGCATCACAGGGTCAAGACCGTCCACCGGCTCATCCAGCACCAGTACATCCGGGCGGGTGCAGATGCTTAAATGGAAAGCCGCCTGCTTCTGCATACCCTTGGAGAATCGCCGGATCTGGGACTTTTGGGGAAGCTGGAACACTTCATACAAACGGCTGAACAGCTGGTCGTCAAACCGGGGATAAATGCCCTTATAATAAGTGCGCATATCCTCTAAGGTGGCAGTGGGGAAATAGAAAATATCGTCGGGAATGGAACCGATACAGCTTTTTACATTGGGGTTTTCGTAAATGGGCAGACCCTCCATGGTAATCGTTCCGCAGTCCGGGCGGTACACGCCGGTGAGCAGACGGATGGCGGTGGATTTGCCGGCACCGTTGGGGCCTACAAGCCCGTAAACTGCGCCCTTGGGAACAGTCATGGTCAGATCGTCCACAGCCTTAAAACCGTCAAAGGTTTTCGTTACATTCTTCATTTGAAGCATGAATATCCCCTCCTTGTCTGATGTGGTGCAGAATTTCCTCCCGGCTGACGCCTTTTGCCAGCAGGGGCGCAATCGCAGCGTCCAAAGCATCCCATAAAGGCTGCTCCAGCGTGTCGTGGGAGCAGTGGCATACAAAGCAGCCCTTGCCTGCGACCGATGCGGTCCAACCCTCTGCTTCCAGCTCCCGATAGGCGCGCTGGATGGTGTTTGGATTGATGGAAAGCTCCATAGCAAGCTCCCGTACAGAGGGAAGCTTGTCGCCCTGCTGCAATATGCCGGACTTTATGAGATTGCGGAAATTGTCGGCGATCTGGGTGTAAATGGGACGGGCGTCCCGATAATCCAGATGGACCATAGACATACCTCCTCGCAAACATAGTGTACTAACCGTACTAACTGTACTAGTACAGTAACATACATTTTTTAATTTGTCAATAGCAAATATATGTTTGATGGATGAACAGATTCTTGAAACCCCTGTCATTGCGCACCAGCGCAAGCTGGTGCGGCGATCCGTTCTCCTTATGAAAAATTCTCTCTATAATACAATTTTTGCAGATGCGGTTTGCCACGGGCATAAATGCCCTCGCAAAGACGTGAAAGTTCGATAGAACTGCATAACCACCGAAAACTACGTCATTGCGAGGAGCGGAGCGACGTGGCAATCCGTTTTCTAAAAACCGCGTGATTACCGGAATATATTTGGCCAGAGCAAGTCATCGACCTACATCCACC
>JAZRNS010000086.1:0-5035 GCA_045648245.1 Faecousia sp.
TCAAGACAAGCAACTGGCACTCGTCGGCGTACAGGTGGTACGGTAGAGTGCCAGTTGCGCAGTAAGTCAAAATGCCTTGCGTAGCAAGCTTTTTTACCCCTCATCCGTCAAAAATCAAAGATTTTTGCCACCTTCCCCCCAAGGGGAAGGCTCTGTTCAAAAAAACTTTTGCTTAACCTGCATTTTGACGGTTGGCGGCTTTTTTGACACTCTGAGCGCGGTGCAAAAGCACCGCGCTCTTATCATTCGTTTTTAGAGTAAAGTAATAGTCAACACTGAATTCTTGCATTTTATTTTGCATTATGCTATGATAAGAAAAATATGATGTAAAGAGGTGATTCCCATGTCCATTCAGGAATCCGGTGAAATGTATTTGGAAACCATTCATGTCCTTTATAAGAAAAATGGCCGGGTGCGCTCCATCGATGTGAGCGAGTACATGGGTTACTCCAAGCCCAGCGTCAGCCGCGCGGTGGGGCTTTTAAAAAGCGGCGGTTATATTCTTGTGGATAGGGACGGCTATATTACCCTGACGAAGGCCGGTCTCAAAGTGGCAGAAACCATTTATGAGCGCCATACCCTGCTCACTTTTCTGCTGACCAGTTTGGGTGTCAGCCCAGAAACCGCCGCAGAGGATGCTTGCAAAATGGAGCATGCCATTAGTGATGAATCCTTTGATGCCATTAAACGGCACATTGGAAAATTTAAGAAATAGAAACCTAAAAAGAGCGTGTCTTCGGACACGCTCTTTCACATTATTTTGCATATTCGACTGCCTTGGTTTCACGGATCACATTGACCTTGATCTGACCGGGGTATTCCAGTTCAGCCTCGATCTGCTTTGCAATGTCGCGTGCAAGGAGGATCATGTTGTCCTCGGTAACTACCTCAGGCTTGACCATAATACGAACTTCACGGCCTGCCTGAATTGCGAACGCCTTTTCAACACCGGGATAAGAGCCGGTCAGCTCTTCCAGCTTCTGTAGGCGGCGAATGTAGTTTTCCACATTCTCGCGACGGGCACCGGGACGGGCAGCAGACACGGCGTCAGCAGCCTGTACCAAAACAGCGATTACTGTCTTAGGCTCCACATCGCCATGGTGCGCCTCAATGGCATTGACGATCACGGGATTTTCCTTGTACTTCCGTGCCAGATCAGCACCCAACTGCACATGGCTGCCCTCCACCTCATGGTCGATAGACTTGCCAAGATCGTGTAGCAAACCTGCACGCTTGGCCATTGCCACATCCACGCCCAGCTCTGCAGCCATCAGGCCTGCAATATGGGCAACCTCCATGGAGTGGTTCAGCACATTCTGGCCATAGGATGTACGGTACTTCTGACGGCCCAGGATCTTAATCAATTCCGGATTCAGACCGTGCACACCTGTCTCATAGCAAGCGCGCTCGCCTTCCTCACGGATAGTGCGGTCCACGTCCTTTTGTGCCTTTTCCACCATATCCTCAATGCGGGTGGGATGGATACGGCCATCGCCGATCAGCTTTTCCAGCGCCAAACGGGCAACCTCCCGGCGAACCGGATCAAAGCTGCTGACGGTAATTGCTTCAGGGGTATCGTCAATGATCAGATCGACACCGGTAATAGTCTCCAAGGTGCGGATGTTCCGACCTTCACGACCAATGATACGGCCCTTCATCTCATCGTTGGGCAGAGGCACAACAGAAACAGTTGCTTCTGCGGCATGGTCGGCTGCGCAGCGCTGAATTGCGATAGACAGCACTTCTCTTGCCTTTTCCTCTGCTTCGTCCTTCATCTGCTGCTCGATCTCCTTGATCTTCATAGCAGTTTCATGACGGATGTCTTCTTCCACAGCCTTCAAAAGGTAGCTCTTAGCCTGCTCCTGAGACAAACCGGAGATCTGCTCCAGCGTTGCCAAATGCGCCTTTTTCACAGCCTCAGCCTCTTCCTTGGCAGCAGCCACCTCTGCCATACGGCGAGCCAGCTCCTCTTCCTTGTGTTCAAAGGCTTCAGACTTCTTGTCCAGAGTTTCCTCTTTCTGCTGCAGACGGCGCTCTTGCTTGCTCAGTTCAGCGCGACGTTCTTTTACTTCCTTGTCGTGTTCAACGCGGGATTTATGGATTTCTTCCTTTGCTTCTAACAGCATTTCCTTCTTGCGGCTCTCACCGTTGCGAATTGCATCGTTGATCAGGCGTGTAGCCTCTGCTTCTGCAGAGCCAATCTCACGCTCAGCCACTTTTTTACGATATGCTGCACCAATACCAATGCCAACGCCCAGGCCTACAATCAGCGCAGCGGCGGCAATTATAATTGTAATCGGTTCCATAATTCTCGTGCACACCTCCTTTGTAGAATAGGCATTACCAAAGAGGTGGGCGCTATGACCCCATGTGTAAATTATTCAACTTAGTCTGCCATTTGGCAGACTATATAAGCAAATAAACGCCATGAGGCGCAAAACCCAATCTCCGGTAACACCGGATTTAGATAAAAATGAAACGCAGAGGGTATACTACCCTGCTTAGCGCACACTATACCGAATTTATTTTACTTTCATTGTATGGGAATGTCAAGAAAAATTACACAAAAAACACAAAATATAGTGTTTTTCTCCCATTCCTGTGGTGGATTTTGCGTTGACATCCACGTCTTCCCATGATAGAATAAACGAGCATGCGAACGATCAAAGATCGTCCCTATATAAAGCTAAAAACAGGTTTAACTGTTTTTATAAATGTGGACCAAGCAAAATGCTCCATCTCGGGTACCTCCCCGTGTAAAAATCAGAGGTGTAAAAATGAATATGCGGGCGTGGTGGAATTGGCAGACACGTTGGATTTAGGTTCCAATGGGTAACCGTGCAGGTTCAAGTCCTGTCGCCCGTACCAAAGAAAAGGAGACCTTCAGGTCTCCTTTTCTTTGGTCTGTGGAAAAAACAGGACTTGAATAACCTAAATGCAACAGTCCGGTGGACTGTTGCCGGCGAGGGCTAGACCGAGCCGAACAATTATTTTCCGCCCCGCAGAAAATGCAAACAAGTCCTGTCGCCCGTACCATATCGAGTGTTCATAACGGATCTTGCCGTTGTGGACACTCGATTTTTCTTGATTGTTCCTTACATTTTTGATATAATGAAAATGAAAGGAAGTGATCGTATGAGAAAAAATCTCGTTAAGTCAGTATGTGTCATCATTTTGACAGTGCTTATACTTTGCAGCGGATGCACCGCAGTCTTACAAGAATTAGAAAATGCAGAAGTTCGCCAAAGTACTGAAGGAATGCTAGATGCCTTGATTGCAAACGACTTCCAAACCGCCTATTCGTTGGTCAATAAGATCTGCACTGAGGAAGATTTCAAACCGGCATTTACACAAATGCAGGAACTTCTTGGAAATGTGGATACCTACGAACTGAAATTACTGTCCATCTACACAAATGGCACTATAACCAATGGGCAAAAAAGCAGTTCTGTCAGCTCCGTTTATGAGATGACAACCAAAAGCGGTAGAGTAATTGTTAGTATTAGAATGGATGACCAAGTTGGTTTGAACAGTTTCCATTTGACTCCCTATGAAAAAACAGATTATTATTTTACCGGCACGCTGAGTAACCTGAAGGATGCCACTGGAGCGCAGTGGGGATTTCTGCTGCTAAATGTGATTGCGATCGGTTTCACTGTATTTGCCCTTGTAGATTGCAGCCGCCAAAAAATCAAGAAGAAGGCACTGTGGATACTGCTACTACTCCTAGGCTTTATTTCCCTTGGTGCAACGATTTCCTATACAAGCTTCAGACTGAATTTTAATGTGGGGTGGATCACTGCATATTCCGCTTTGATTCGTTATGGGTCTGGCACTGTTATGCTCCGGCTAATGCTACCTGTAGGTACAATCATTTATTTTGCTATGCGGCGTTCTCTGCTAAAGGAAAGTACGCCGGCCATTGTCACTTCCGAAAAAGAACCGGAGACTATGGAGGAAGAAATCCCCTCAGATCAGCAACCAAATCCGGTACTGATGGACGACCAAACAGAGGCTACACCCGATATTCACTAAAAGCAAATATAAACGAAGTTTATCGATTGCGAAAACCGTTGGTATTACTCACTTTTTCTTAAATCCTATAAAACAACTCGGACCAAAATTTGGGATACCCCAATGGGGTATCCCAGATTTTTTTGTGCGGCGACTTGGACTCGAACCCATAGCAGTGCAAGTGTCCGGCGGACACTTGCTGCCACCAGTTCAAAACCTCGTGGCTACAATAATTTTCCGCAAAGCGGAAAATGCATATCGAGTCCTGTCGCCCGTACCACGAAAAAAGTCACTTTTGTCTACCGACAAAGGTGACTTTTTTCAATGATATCCGTTCCTTGCGGAACGGGTGATATATCTTCGATATGATATCGCTCTTTGTGCGATGATATACGCCTTCGGCATATGCAGGAACGGATATTATATCACATTTGCAACGCAAATATATCATACGGCTTTGCCGTATATCATATCGCGTCAGAGATATATCATTGAAAAGCGCAACAAATTATGATATAATAAACTCACCTATAAATAAGAATTTAGCGAAGGAGTGTAGTTGTATGAAAAAGAAAAAATTATTATTTGCAATATTATGTGCTCTGGGTAGTGGAACAGTAGGATTCTTTGCAAATCAGTTAACCGAGGTATATGGTTGTATATTATTCGGTATTGGTGTTGGTCTGATGGTCTATTCAATGATAAATTTAAGTAAGTAAATTCCAATTTATTTATATGTTTTTAGTTTTGATATGAACTACCGCTGATAAATGTTTGCATCTAAATCGTACATCCTTTATAGTAAAGGTGTCGAATATTGGTGAAAGGAGAAAAGATATGGGAAAGAGAATACTTGCATTTTTAATTGACCACATAATTATATGTTTTACTTTTGTATTGCTTGGAATGATTGAAATGTTTGTGAAAACAGATTTTGAATCATTCTGGAAAATATATTACATATTTTTATTGGCATTTATGTTTATTTACTTTTTTAAGGATGTTATCAATGGTCAAAGCA
>JAZRNS010000087.1:0-6146 GCA_045648245.1 Faecousia sp.
TGACGGTGTCGGCGGGGCCTTCCAGCTCCAGAGCGGCGGGAGCAGCCTCAGCGGTAGCCCAGGCAGCGGGAAGATCGACCTTGAGGTAAGCGGTAGCACCGGCGTCAATGGCGTTCCAGTTGGCGGCGACAACGTCCATACCCTTCTTGGCGTAGGACTTCTCAGCAGCGTCCTTCATGTAAGCAATGGCTTCCTCGGCGGGCATGACCTTGGCCAGGGAGAAGAAAGCAGACTGCAGGATGGTGTTGGTGCGCTTGCCCATGCCGACCTTGATGGCCAGGTCAATGGCGTTGATCAGGTACAGCTGAATGTTGTTTTCAGCAATGTAACGCTTGGAAGCGGCATCCAGATGATGCTCCAGCTCTTCAAGAGACCACTGGCAGTTGATCAGGAATACACCGCCGGGCTTAACGTCCTGAACGATCTTGAAGCCCTTAGTGATATAAGAGGGGTTGTGGCAAGCCACGAAGTCAGCCTTATTAATGTAGTAGGGGGACTTGATGGGCTTGTCGCCGAAACGCAGGTGGGAAACGGTAACACCACCGGTCTTCTTGGAGTCGTACTGGAAGTAAGCCTGTACATACTTGCCGGTGTGGTCGCCGATAATCTTGATGGAGTTCTTGTTAGCGCCAACGGTGCCGTCGCCGCCCAGACCCCAGAATTTGCACTCGATTGTGCCTTCTGCAGCAGTGTTGGGGGAGACCTTCTCCTCAAGAGACAGGTTGGTTACATCGTCAACGATACCAACGGTGAATTCATGCTTGGGAGCATCCTTAGCCAGCTCTTCGTATACTGCAAATACGGATGCGGGGTGGGTGTCCTTGGAACCCAGACCGTAACGGCCGCCGATAACAGTAACATCGTTCTTGCCAGCCTTAGCCAGTGCCATAACCACATCCTGATACAGAGGCTCACCCTGAGAACCGGGCTCCTTTGTACGGTCCAGAACAGCAATTTTCTTTGCAGTTGCAGGAATTACAGCAAGCAGCTTGTCAGCGCAGAAGGGACGGAACAGGCGAACCTTAATCAGGCCAACCTTCTCGCCGTGTGCATTCAGGTAGTCAATGACTTCTTCTGCAACGTCGCAGAAGGAACCCATACATACGATCACACGGTCTGCATCAGCTGCACCGTAGTAGTTAAACAGCTGATAGTTGGTGCCCAGCTTCTCGTTAACCTTAGCCATGTACTTCTCAACAACAGCGGGAAGTGCATCGTAGTACTTGTTGCAAGCCTCACGGTGCTGGAAGAAGATATCGTCGTTTTCATGAGAACCACGCATAGCGGGGCGCTCGGGGTTCAGGGAGTGCTTGCGGAAAGCATCCACAGCCTCCATGTTGGTCATTTCCTTCAGATCCTCGTAATCCCAAATGGCGATCTTCTGGATCTCGTGGGAGGTACGGAAACCGTCAAAGAAGTTGATGAAGGGGACACGGCCCTCGATAGAAGCCAGATGTGCAACAGCGCCCAGATCCATAACTTCCTGTACATTGGACTCAGCCAGCATAGCAAAGCCTGTCTGACGGCAGGCGTAAACGTCGGAGTGATCACCGAAGATGTTCAGTGCCTGTGCAGCAACAGTACGTGCAGAAACATGGAACACAGAGGGCAGCAGCTCGCCGGCGATCTTGTACATGTTGGGGATCATCAGCAGCAGACCCTGAGAAGCTGTGTAGGTGGTGGTCAAAGCACCGGCAGCCAAAGAGCCATGAACAGTACCGGCAGCGCCGGCTTCGGACTGCATCTCAACGACCTTTACAGTATCGCCGAAAATGTTCTTACGGCCTGCAGCGGACCACTGGTCAACATAGTCGGCCATGGGGCTGGAGGGAGTAATGGGATAGATGCCAGCTACTTCAGTAAATGCATAGCTGACATGGGCGGCAGCAGTATTGCCGTCCATCGTCTTGAATTTTCTTGCCAAGATGAATTACCTCCTAAAGTATTCAAATTTCGTCTGATATATCATAGCACTTATCCTTCCGTTTGTAAAGTCGTTAAGTGGATTAAAACGCGAAAAAATTTGTATAATCAGATAAAATATGCCACATTATGCTGTAAAAAAGAATTGAGTTTTGTATCACAATAGAGTATGATAAAGAAAATAGGCAGGTAGGGAGTTGATTTTGTGATTTGCAGTGTGCATACAATGGGGATCCAAGGCATCCAAGGCAGCCATGTGGTCGTGGAATGTTACATTACAAACGGACTGCCGAACTTTGATATTGTAGGACTTCCGGATGCAGCGGTTAAGGAGGCACGGGAGCGTGTTCGCGCAGCTGCGAAGACCAGCGGATTACGGTTTCCTACAGGACGCATAACGGTTAATTTGGCGCCCGCAAATTTGAAAAAGGCAGGCACCCATTATGATCTTCCCATTTTGCTAAGCGTTTTGAGCGCATGCGGTGTGATCCGCAGACCGCGCTCCACAAGTGCGTTCTTTGGTGAATTGAGCCTGGATGGACAGATTCGCCCCATTTCCGGAATGCTGCCGATGGCTATTGCGGCAAGGCGATCCGGTTTTGAGACACTTTATGTTCCTGCGGAAAACGCACCTGAAGCCACCCTTGCAAGAGGTCCTGCAATCATTCCGGTGCGAACAGTAGCGGAATTGGCAGCCGCTCTGAATGGGGAAACGGAGTTGGAAGAAGAGCCCATTTGGGTTCCAAACCATACAGAGGAAACCCTGTTGGATTTCAAGGATGTGCTGGGGCAGGAAAATGTGAAGCGTGCTATGGAAATCGCGGCTGCCGGCAGTCATAATATACTTTTAATAGGTCCTCCGGGCTCAGGAAAAAGTATGCTCAGTAAGCGTCTGCCGTCTATTTTGCCGGATATGTCATGGGAGGAATCTTTGGAGGTTACGCAGATATATTCTGTGATGGGTATGCTAACGGCTAAGGAACCAATGATTCGCAGAAGACCCTTCCGATCACCCCATCATACAGTTTCCAATGCCGGTCTGGCAGGTGGTGGCACAAATCCGAGACCGGGGGAAATCTCCATGGCACATAAGGGTGTTTTATTCCTGGATGAATTGCCTGAATTCAAAAAGGATACATTAGATCTGATGCGGCAACCACTGGAGGACGGACGGGTAACCATATCCCGTGTTTCCGGTTCTGTTACATACCCTTCTGAGTTTATGATGGTATGTGCGATGAATCCCTGTAAATGCGGTTGGTACGGTGATCCATCCGGCAGATGTACCTGCTCTGAAAGTTCCGTGCAGAATTACAGAAGCCGTATATCCGGTCCCATGCTGGATCGCATTGATATTATTGTAGAAGTACCCAGTGTGAATTTTGAAGATCTGCGTACGCGCAGAGAGGCAGAACCCTCAGCGGAAATTAAGAAGCGTGTGGATGCGGCGCGGAACCGGCAGCATCGCCGTTTTGGTGAGCTTAGTGGAATGTGTAATGCTCGCATGGGACCAACAGAGCTTCGGTATTACTGCAAGATCGATCCGGAAAGCGCCCAGCTATTGAAGGACGCATTTGAGACATTTGGTTTGACGGCCAGAAGTTATGATCGGATATTGAAGGTGGCAAGAACGATTGCAGACTTGGATAACAGTAATGATATTACAGTCGATCACATTGCCGAGGCCATTCAGTACCGAACTGTAGAAATTTAAGAATGAGGATAAAATTGTGAACGAGATTTTTTTGTTGAAATTAGGTGAAATTGTTCTGAAGGGTGCAAATAAACGCCAGTTCGAGGACAAACTGCGTCAAAATATCCGCCGTCGAATGAAGGCTTATGGCAATTTTGATGTGTATATTATGCAGTCGACAGTTTATGTAGAGCCGATGGACGAAATGGCTGATGTGGATGGGGCATGGGATGCCTGCCACAGCATTTTTGGCTTGGTCAGTCTGTGCCGCTGCAGAGCCTGCGAGAAGACCATGGACAGCATCTTTCATGCAGTAGAGGAGTATCTTGGAGAGGACTTGGATTGCGCAGAGTCCTTTAAGGTGGAATCCAAACGCTCTGACAAGGCGTTTCCTATGACCTCCATTGCTATTTCCCAGGAAATTGGTGGCAGATTGGCAGAGGCACACCCTTCTTGTCGGGTGGATGTGCATCACCCTGCTTATACGGTTTATGTGGAAGTTCGCGATCTTGCAGCATATGTCCACGGACCTGCTGAGCCGGGTGCAGGCGGATTGCCTACCGGTGTTGGCGGACGGGCAATGTGTCTGCTTTCCGGTGGTATTGACTCTCCTGTTGCGGCATATATGATGGCAAAACGGGGCGTGGAAGTGGAGTGCGTTCATTTCTTCTCCTATCCGTATACCTCGCAACTGGCAAAGGATAAGGTGTTGGAGCTTGCCCGGCTGGTAACCCGCTACTGCGGCAGAATGACAGTAAATATTGTAAGCTTTACGCAGATTCAGGAAGCCATTCGGGACAATTGTCCTGAGGAGTTTTTTACCTTGATTATGCGCCGGTTTATGATGGAGATATCTCAGCGTATTGCCAAGGATGATGGCTGCGGAGCATTGATTACCGGTGAAAATCTTGGACAGGTAGCTAGTCAGACAATGCAGGCAATGGCGGTTACCGGTGCAGTTGTGGATATTCCGATCTTTATGCCCTTGGTCGGTATGGATAAAGAAGAGATCGTTACAATCGCAAGAAAGATCGGCACGCTGGAAACTTCTGTTTTGCCCTATGAGGATTGCTGTACCGTATTTACGCCCAAGCACCCCAAGACAAAGCCCTCGTTAGCTCAAGTGTTGCATGCTGAACGGAAACTGGATCGGGAAGCGTTGATTGCAGAAGCATTGGCAAGCGTTGAAAAAATTACGGTGAAGTATAATGATGAGCCTTTGCTGTGATGTATTAAAGGCGCTTGCCGGAAAAAGCCTTGTTACAGCGGAAAGCTGTACAGGCGGTGGAATCGGTGCGGCACTTACGGATATTGCCGGTAGCTCTGCGGTGTACAAGGGCGGTGTGATCTGCTACACTAATTGGGTAAAAAACAATATACTGGGTGTTGAACAAGCGTTACTGAATCAGTTTGGTGCAGTTTCTGCACAGGTTGCAGAAAAAATGGCGGTTGGTGTGCGAAATCTACTGCAGGCAGATGTAGCTGTCTCTGTTACCGGCCTTGCCGGCCCGGATGGTGATAATTTTGGGAATCCCGTGGGGACTGTTTTCGTGGGTTATTGTGATAATACCAGAACATTGACCCGTGAATTTCTTTTTGCCGGCGATCGGGAAACTGTGCGCAAGCAGGCAATAAAAGAAATATTGAATCTGATTCTGGAATTGCAGTCAAAACCTCCGGCTAAGCCGGAGGCTTGATTAAGCCCTAGAAGGGCATTTTACAGACTATTGCCCCTAAAGGGGCCCCGAACGGTTTGCCGACCGCATTCCTTTCCCGGGCCGCCCCTTAAGGGGCATTTTCTATGCCTACTTGTTCTCGCGACCCGTAAACGGGTCAACATACTCCTTGATGCTCATTTGGTCCGCTATTTGATCCTCTTGGAGTTGGTTCTTTATGTACTCTTCTATTTGCTTTTTATTTCTGCCTACCGTATCGACGAAGTACCCTCTGGCCCAAAAGTGCCTGTTTCCATACTTGTACTTGAGATTGGCGTGTCTGTCGAATATCATTAGGCTGCACTTACCTTTGAGAAATCCCATTACCTGCGACACACTATACTTTGGCGGAATACTTAGAAGCATATGGATATGGTCCGGGCACGCTTCTGCCTCGATAATCTCCACACCCTTTTGCTGTCATAATTGACGCAATATCTTTCCTATATCCGCCTTGATCTCCCGGTAAATTACCATTCTTCTATATTTGGGTGCGAATACGATATGGTATTGACATCTCCACGTTGTATGGTCTAAACTATTTATGTCTTTTTCTTTCACGATTAAGACCTCCTGATTATTGTAGTTGTGTGGTCGGCAAACCACTACTACTATAATGGGGAGTTTTTGTCTTGCCTACTGTACACCTGGCTAGAAGCTATTTTTTTACAACCGACAGAGCCGGTGGTTAGCTTTGGTCAACGAATTTAAAAGACTTCGGACCATAACGATCCGAAGCCTGAGAGTGTCAAAAAAGCCGCCAACCGTCAAAATGCAGGTTAAGCAAAAGGTTTTTTGAACAGAGCCTTCCCCTT
>JAZRNS010000088.1:0-2636 GCA_045648245.1 Faecousia sp.
TTGCTACGCAAGGCATTTTGACTTACTGCGCAACTCGCACTCTACCGTACCACCTGTACGCCGACGAGTGCCAGTTGCTTGTCTTGACGGCTCCTTTGACCTCTGTCAGTCTGTCAAAAAACAAGTTTTTCGACAGACTGAGATGGGCGCGTTGCGCCCATTTTCCTTTTATTGTGTAACTGTCGATTGAATCGTCGGTTACTTAGGGAGAAAATTATGAAGAAGAAAACAAAAATGATCACCCACAGCGCCCTGATTGCCGCAATGTATGTGGCGCTGACTTATATGCAGAATTTTCTGCTGCCCAATTCCGCTTCCATGGCGATCCAGTTCCGGGCATCGGAAGCTCTGTGCGTGCTGGCATATTTTACACCGGCGGCGATCCCGGGCTTGAGTATTGGCTGCCTGCTGTTTAATATCAGCTTTTCCGGGGCATTACCCTTGGATTTCCTGATAGGAAGCCTTGCTACCTTGCTGGCAGCAGGGGGTATGTATCTAAGCCGCAACCTGACGGTGAAAGGCTATCCTTTGCTGGGAATGTTGTTGCCTGCTGTTTCCAATGCCCTGTTGGTAGGCTGGGAGCTGTCAGTGTATATCGGCGGCGGTTTTTGGATCAACGGACTGTATGTGGCACTGGGAGAGCTGGCGGTGCTGCTGAGTCTTGGCACTGCCTTGTACTATACATTAAAAAACAGAGGGCTGGGACGGCGGCTGTTCCCTTCCTCTTGATTTACGAAGCCCAGCAGGATATAATAAGGAAAACGACCTGAAAGAGGGGTCTTTATGGAAAAGAAAGATTACACAGGCAACTTTATGGAGATATCCACAGAAAGCTTGGCACGCAACGCCAAGGCGGTGGTAGCGGCTGTTGGCGTGCCGGTGATCGGCGTTGTCAAATTTGACGGCTATGGGGTAAGCCTTCCTGTGGCGGCAAAGGCGTGGCAGAGCGCCGGTGTTACCATGTTTGCGGTGTCTGAAAGCTGGGAGGCGCTGGCCTTGCGGCAGGCAGGGTTTACAGAGGACATTTTGCTCCTTGCGCCGGTGGCAGACGGGAAGATTCTGCAGGAACTTTTGGAAAATAATATTATTTTAACCGTTTCCGATTTGGAAAACGCCAGGTTCTATCTGGACAATAAAGGGGAGAAAGCCCTCCGTGTCCATATTAAGGTAGACACCGGGATGGGTCGCTTCGGCATCCGCTGGACAGATACAGACCAGCTGAAAGCGGTCTATGCTTTGGAAGGCTTGCAGATCGAGGGTATCTTCTCCCATTTCGGAAAGTCCTTTGAAAAGAAATTGAACCTGACCGGCCGTCAGCTGGTAAGATTCTTAGTTGCTATCAAGGAACTGGAAGATGCAGGCATTCAGCCGGGTATGCGCCACATTGCCAATAGCTGTGCCGCCCTGCGTTTCCCCCAAACACGGCTGGATGCAGTGCGGGTTGGCTCCGCATTGGTGGGCGCACTGATCACCCCTGTGCCGGTGGAGCTGGAAAGGGTACACACCTGTAAGGCGCAGGTGGTGGCGCGCAAGGCGCTGGAAACGGGCGACACCCTGGGCTATGCCTCTGTTTGCAAAGCAAAAAAGCAAACGACCGCCCTGGTGGTTGCCATCGGTCAGGACCATGGCTTTGGTTTGACCGGAAAGCCGGACCCCTATCCGCTATTGGATCTGCTTGTGTACCTGCGGGATCTGCTCCAGGGCTACAGACACCAGCCTTGCGCCATGTCTGGGGGTAAGCGCCTGAAGCTGATCGGTCGGGTTGGCAGCCAGTACACCTTGTTTGATGCGGCAGACACAGATATAAAGCCGGGAGACTATGTAACCGTCCCGGTTCCCCTGCTGCGGTTTAACGGTAAGAGGAAATTTCTATAATATATATAATGTAGCAAGCACCCTTTCGGAAAATTTTTTCGAAAGGGTGTATTTTTTTGAGAACTGGGTAAAATCAGGCAAAGAGGTGAAAATTATGAAGCTAAACGAAGTTATGACCAGCCCTGTGATCCACATCGGGGCAGAAGAGACCGTAGAGGTAGCGGCGCGGCAGCTTGCACATTATAATATAGGCGCTATGCCGGTGTGCGACCAAAAAGGAAATCTGTGCGGTATGGTAACCGATCGGGATATGGTTACCCGGTGTCTTGCGTCCAACCGCGATCCTGCCAATACCACAGTCCGACAGATCATGTCCGGTGGCGTGGTTTCCGCTGACAGGGATATGGAGGTAGGGGTGGCGGCGCACCTGATGGGAAAAAATCAGATCCGCCGATTGCCCGTTACCCAAAACGGTCGTCTGTGCGGCATGGTAAGCCTGGCAGATCTGGCGAAAAAAGAGGCGAGCATTATGGATGCGGCCGATGCATTGCAGGATATTTCCGGCAATATTTCGCCCATGTAAAAAGTTTTGAAAAAAATTAAAAAAAGTTCTTGACATTGTGATTTATATGTGATAGCATAATCGGGCTGCGCGATGAACGGGCAACCGGGAGTGCAGTGTTCTGTACCTTGTAAATTGAATAACGCAAAGACGAACTATAACACCTTGGACAATTTATAAAAATGGATTGTTTAAGATTATTCGTGTACGAATAAAAACAGCCAACGAAAATTCTTGAGTAAAATTTGCTAGACAAATT